>JAAYRC010000049.1 GCA_012518975.1 Clostridiales bacterium | reverse complement strand
GTAAGCTTTTTTTCAGATACAGTTAATTTGACAATCTGGTCCTTACAATATGGGCAATTAACTTCCGATTTAGGATATTCAGTATGGCAGATTGGGCAATCAATCATAAGCTCATTAACCCATACACTTATATCTGCTGTATATCCTTCATATTCTATAGTTACTATCTGCAAACCGAGGCGTAGTGAATCATAGTTGCTAGTCCATTCACTTATTAACTTCTTAGAACCATCATTATAAATACCAATAACATCTATTGAAAGATTATCACCCTGTGTAAGCTCAAGATAATTATTACTAAGCTCAATTCCTACGATTAAATTCCTGCAATAGGGACATCCAGGATCGGTATCATCATTACTTAAATCATAACTTTCTTGACACCTAGGGCAAGTTCTTTGTAATAATCCTACTCTAATATCTACTGAAGTACTTTTTGTAATTTCCTTCTCTGTATAAGCTATGGTTACTTTTTGTAGTCCTGTTTTTGAAGGATCAAAGCCTGTAATAATATATTGAGAAGGATTAAGTATAAGACTTGTCCCATCATCATAATGAGACATTACAGTAAGGCTTGGCCAAGCATATCTTTGTATAGTCTGTTCATTTGGCATAACAGATATATCTGTGAGCCTATTATTTTCTGTATAGCTATCATCATTATGATTATGAGGGATTTGTGTTTTTAAATTCTTATATGATACACGCTCATATGAATTAGGGTAGCTATTAAGACATTCACCTTTTACTGGTCTTATATCCTGAATATCAATATAATATCTTTCTCCACTAGCATGAAGATAAGCCATATACTCATCATACATTCCTACATCAAGATAGCCCTCCTGTCTTATTTTATTTGATAGCTGGCGAGTTCTCTCATCTACCATTGCATCTATGCTTTCACTAATCAATTGACTTATATACTGAAGCGGAAATATAAATATCAATATTACAACTAATAAACACGTTATAATTCTTCCTGGAAAACCCACTTTTTATCCTTCCTTTTGCTGGTTTAAAATAATGCTCAGCACTTAGTAATCTATATAAGAATAGCGAATCATGGTTATGGTTCGGCTATCATCGTAGATATACTCCTTTTTATAATGGCCTGTTTTTATATATGTGAATATCTTTTTATAGTCATAATCACCTACATAAATCATATACTCATCAATCATTAAGGGAATTTCCCTGTATCCCATAATGGCTGCACATAAATCCCCATCAGATACTTGGTCAATATTAGCCCTAGTATACTGTTTATAGATACTCCTATCATTAATTAAATCTTGACTAATTTTATCTACAAGTGATTGCAGTGTAGAAGATTGGGCCCCTAAATATAAAAGGCCTAAGCCTATCAATACTGCTCCTAGAATTATTTCTATGATATTTACATATACCTCTCGCATAAAATCCTCCGATTTTAATTAAACCTAAATTTGGGTAAATTCAACCCCAATAATAACCCTATTCTTAGTTCTTATAACTTTACCGACAAAAACCGCAGTAGGTTTAATGTATTTTTTATTAGAGAAGCTTTTTATACTTTCAATATGTTCACTATTGGTATAGATATTACAGTATCTACCATCTAATGTATTGGTAACTACTTCTACATATATAGGAGCAGTCTCAGATGAATTGTAATCCCCTAGTTGCTTCTTGATAAAATTAACAACCTCTGCTCCTTTAACCTCTTCACCATCATAGATTGTGATTTCAATCTCTGCATACTCAGAAGCTGTACCTTCTGCACTTGATAATACTGTATCTGCAAGTCTTGAAGTTACTTTAATAGAATTCATTACATAGTAGATTATCATTCCAGCAAATATAACTCCTACGACTGCCAAAAATATTTGCGTAACAAGATCATTGTTTTTACTCTTCAACTTTTACACCGCCTACATTTTTTTACCTATGTTGTACAAATACCAATCCAATTATATTGTCATTTACATCTCTTTTTATCTCGCCTTTAAACTTTCCAGTTGGATTAATATAATCATCATCTGTTTTATCTGTTGTTGGATTTAAAGTAACTTCACTGCCTAATACATTACCAGAAGTCTCATTTTTCATGCTTCGATTGTAATATCTTGTACTTGATACACTGGGATTTGCTAAGGTATTAACCCCTATACTAAGCTCAAGCTCCCTGTTCTTTACATCAGCAATTAGTTTCACTAGGGTATCCCCGCTTATACTTGCACTATCATAGACTAGCAGGTCAAACTCTGCCATAGAGCCAAGGACATTGTTAATCCTCTCTGTACCCTCATTTAAATCATTTCTCTTATCCTTAAAAACACCAGTAGACCATGCTATTAAAAGTCCTACTAATATGACTGCAACAACTACAAGAAATATCTTTACTGCAATATCACTGTTTTTCGTTTTCATAATATCCCTATCCTCCTAATTTCTATTCAAAGTAATTTCCATTACCATACTGCACCTTGTAATTCCCTTAGCAGTTGATTCATCTCATACATTGATGAAACAAGCGCCGGCATTAAGCCGTAAGCAAATAATAAGATAAAGGGAAGTGCCGCCAGAAGGTAAGCACGAAAGACCCTCTTTCGTATAGATTTTTCATTTTTCAGTTTTCTTTTTGACATATACCCATCTTGATCTAAGCTAATTTCACTAAATGCCTGATAGATAGGCATTTCATCACAACGGATTAAATTATCAACTATTCTCCTAAAAGGTTCATAAGGTTCTTTTTCCTTAAGCTCCTCCAAGGCTTCAATATCACCGGTAGAAAAATCATCTATACACATTCTTATAGATGCCTTAAAAACCATTGCAAAGGACTCCATTTCCACTAAGATTTGCTTTGTGGTCACTGCTTGGTTATACATTAGCATCCCAATTATAGCGTTAAATTGATTGACCTCATCCTCCATAGCATCCCTGGATATACCATATTTCATTAATATTCTAGGAGTATAAAAGGCAAGTATGCTTATACATAAACAGACAAGCACTTCAAAAAAAGTAATATAGTCTTCTTGATATCTAGTAACACGAAGTAGGATCTCCTCCGCTAATGCCTCAGCTATCAAAGAATTATAGACAATACCTTCCTTTCTAAATATTTTCATCAGCTCTTGGCTGGTTTCTGGACGTATACTTGGCCTTTCAATAAATCTTCTTGTATAGTCTTCAATAATCTT
The DNA here is from genome assembly GCA_012518975.1 of Clostridiales bacterium. Taxonomy (GTDB): domain Bacteria; phylum Bacillota; class Clostridia; order Lachnospirales; family Lachnospiraceae; genus Mobilitalea. The sequence continues at coordinate 17,815 of JAAYRC010000049.1, read as the reverse complement.
TGTTATACCATCATATTGCAAGTCCATAGAGGAAGGAATTAGCGTCTCAATTTCATGTTTGCTTACAACAAACAATTGATTCTTACTATAAATATGTAGATATATTGTAATACCTAAAGAAACAATAAATATAGATGTAGCAATTAAAAAGCTGCGTAAAACAAAGAATCTTGCACTTATACTGATGCCATTATTTCTTAGTTCTTTTTGTAGTCTTTCCTGCTTAGAGGCATTCTTGACACAGTAATTGTCCATAGCTTTTCTAACAGGTCCAATCTTCTCAAGAGATAAGAGCCATCTATGACTGGGTTGGTAAAATGCAGGATATTCAGCACTTTTACGCATTACTATATAAATCACAGTAATAATTAGTAAAAGTCCCATATCTAGCAAAAACCCCTCCCTACCATAATAAAATTTATCCATGCTTTCCTTTAGGCTAATAGCAAATTTTTTTACTATGTCTATACAGAAGATAGGTGATACAACACATAATATTACACCCATAAATTCCATACTTAACCTTTGTAGCTTATCAATTTCTATATCTATTTCCCTCTGAAGGTTTTCAAGATTTCGAATAAATAAGTGCTTTCCATCTAATATGGTATCACCACGTTCCATTAGGCTTAAGCATTGACTTACAAATGCCCTCAAATACTTATTTGGTATATTATCATAATATTCTCTAAGACCATCCTCCCTGTCTGGAGATATTAAGAGCTGATATATCTCATCTACTACAACTTTCATGTCTATACCTAGATAGTCTCTAGCCCTGTATATAGCATGGTCTATTCGATAATCAATATAAAAATAATGGACTACTTCAGATAGCATCATCTGCATCTCAGTTAATAATTTTATCTCATGCCTTTTAGCTATTCGACTAACAATCTCTGAATTAATAATATATATAGCAAGTCCTGCTGTTATTAAGCTTATTAGCTGTCTTCTAGACAGAAATATCAAGATAAATGCAAATACACTTATTAACCACGATATAAGACAGGAGCTTACAGTCCTTCTAGCAATAGTCCTACTATCACAGGGGCATATTAAACGGTAGTGATAAGATAATTTATGAATATATGACTTGGTAATGGGAAAGTTGTTTAGATAACGATATATTCTAAGAATTAATAAATTTGATCTACTAGACCTATAGCCTGTATTACTTATTCCATTCCACATTTTTGATTTTTTTCTTTCTTGGTAGAATATATAAACAAGGCCAGTTATAAGAAGAAATGCAAGAAATAGTATGGTATATAAAATAATATTATCTACATTAGACACCTCCATCTGTTATTATATTGAACTTTTTAAAGGCCTGCCGTTTATCAGGAGGAAGATTATGAAGTATAAGCTTAGCTAGCCCATCACTTATGGGATTAACCATCCTGTATTCTCCATTATCATAAATTACAATATCTCTTGTATAGTAAGTTTTTTCTCTGCTTAATATTTTTAGATAATGTGATATCTCCTCTAGTCTCCCCTCTATACCATCTTGTCCTATAACCATAGGCTCATCTCTTTCATAAGGGATTATTTCTGTAATCCTGTCAATATGTCTGTGGCCATCATTCTCCTTAACACAATGTATATCAAGATGAATTAATCTTGCTACCATGGACTCGATATCCCTAGACCCAGTGTTTCCATATCCACCAAGTGCATGCACAAAATAATCAACCAGATCACAGGATGTCGCCCAGTGTCCTGTCGTAATAATTCGCTTTGTGCCAGCCAATAAGAGGTTAATTAAATGCTTTGCATGGTCTAGACTAGCTGTTTCCCCAAATAATATAGTATGGGCTTCAGAGCTTTTTAAGATTTCTATAAGCTTTGGAAATGCTAGCCTCTCACTTGGCCTTACTCCTAATATATTCTTATCCCCATACGCATCATTTAAATATAGCTCAAAGTCAGCTTCTAGGCTTCTTATTGGCTGTCTTTTATCTATTTCCTTTACTGATGCCCTGGTATAGGTGGTCTTTCCTGAGTTCTGATCTCCAGAGAAAAACAGGTTTATACACCCATGAATAGCCCATCTTATTACTCCTATAGGATAGTGACAACCCCTATCTGTAATTAGGTCCTTTAATTTATAGGATCTTGTATTAGCAAATTTCCGGACAAAGAAAGCCCATTGCATGGCATTGTTTGGTCTAAATACTGTAACCCTGCTTCCATCAGCAAGATGGTTCCTGATAGCTCCCTCAGCAGATGTCAAATGTCCTGTTCTCCCATGCTCTGAAAGGTTCTTGCATATACGCCTTATTATAGATGAGGAGCTAAATGATAAGAACTTAAGATGAATAGGCTTTCCCTTGTATACTATCCATATACTTTCATAAGTCCAGGCCCTCTTATAGTCTCCAGACTTAATCTCATCTTCAATAAATCTAGCATTATATGTAGTTAGTCCTGATACACCACCCGATATACTATCTAATGAGGTGTCTTCCATAATTAACATGTCAACTACCGATAAACCATAGGTCTCCTCATAGACTCTTTGTGAAAGAACATTTAGCTTATCATCATATGATAAAGGTAGTCCTATCCTATCATAGGCCTCATGGATATCTCTAGCAGATATACTGTAATGATAACCAGACTCATCCTTTATTAACCTATCTAGGCCGGTTATATCGCATATTTTCTGAAACATCCTTGTACTGCCATTAGATTTCTGTTGATACATTAATATATCGAATTTATCCTTAGCAGTAAGCTTGTTTTTGCTATTAAAAGGTATAATGTCATTTATAGAATCTTCGGTTATAGAAAGTATATTTATAATCATATACTTTGCCCTTGACAAGACAATAATCTTAGAGTTTATATCCCCCTGTGAACATTTTCTTATAGAATTGCTTAGGCTTTTCTTAAGAGCCCGTCTATTTTCAAGGTCTCTTTTATTGAGATTTAAGGCATTAATGTCCATGTTGATGATTTCGCTAATGGTCCTTCTAAAATAATTGCATAAATAATCAATAGTATAGACATTTTTACCATCCTCATCACCCTCTATCTTACACTTAAAAACATAATATATAGTAACTGATAGGCCGGTTATTAGTAAGGAGGTTAAGACTATATCAATTAACTTCATGCCCCACTCCTTTTTACTAGTGAATTATCTTTATTTGTATTTAGCATGTCCATTATATTGCTAACACAAGAGCATGCCTGATTAAAAAAATAATCATTTTCCTCTGGCAAATACCTGCTCCATTTAAGCTTTTTTTTAACTAAATTACTAATTTTATTACCTTCTCCATACTTATTTATCCTAAACCATTCCTTAACCATCCCCATTATGTTGCTTTCATTCTGTGCATCCATATACTTACTAGAGTAAGGAATAACACCAGAGTTAAACTTGTTAATATATCTTCCATGTTTTCTACGGCAGTTAAATATATTGTATCCCGAGTTATTATCATAATTACCTAATATATAAAATACTTTTTTATATTCTTTCAAATCTTCTCCATACTCATCAAAGAACTTATTCAATACATATCTCCGTTGAGATAGGTTAATAACTACTAGGTCAGCCATTGACATCAACTTAAAGGATAGGTCATTCTTACCACTATTTGCATCTATCATTACAATATCAACATAATTCTCAGCCTTCTGTATCATGGGACAAATCGCATTGCCAATATCTCTCTCAAATGTTTCAAGACTCCTAGTCTTTGTACCAGGCATTAAAAGCAGGGAGGAATTAGGAAAGGTAATACAACAGCTTTCTAATACCTTTTCCATAAGCAAATTCATCTTACTAAACATAACCGCAGCATCTAGACCAATATCCTGAAATATCTTACTATCATCAATCTCATTAATATCCACATTCTTGCCTACCAATGGGCCCTCTAGATTGTTCATAGATAAATGTGTTTGAGTCAATAATACCCTCTTTTTATGAAATAAACTCATAATAAGACCTATTATGTGAAGGTTGCTTGTCTGTCCTTGTCCATGTAAAGGGGACCAAAATACAAGCTTACTCATCTTAAACACCCCTTTCCAGTTCGAAAGATAGCTTTTGAGTTATAGTTCGCTTTGAACTGTGAATAATACTTTGTATCTCCTTAGCAATTAATCTTCTCATCCTAGATGATGTTTTCCTAATGTAGATATTTTGAGTCCTCTGGCAACGGATTGCATTCTCATAATCCCTAAAATCAAGATATAGATAATTTGCTTGTATAAGCTTATTAGAAATCTTAATACTATCTCTAGCTCTTTCAAAATCATTTATATTTACTATATCTCGGACCAAAATCTTAAGCTTCATATTCTCTGTAGGTATCTTATTAACAAGTGTATCAATTTTATCTATGTTACTTGGTAATGAATCCATAATAATGTTCAAATAGTCTATATTAATGAGAGTATTATCTACATAGTTAAAACCATATGCAACAAGTATCACACCATCACTAAAATCACTAAGTATATTCTCCTTGGGAACTCTTCTTGTATAACTTAGTCCAGCAAAATGTACTATACCATTATTACTATCCAGACCCATTCCGTGATGTATTGCTTTTGTCAATGCCCCACTATCTGATAAATCGATAATTAGTACAGGTTTCTTTAACCTAGACAGACCTTGTCCAATATAAAGGATAATATCAAATGCCTCTATTCCAACATAACCCACACAAATCATCTATTGTCCTCCGTAACCACATAATCTGCTTCTTCTAAGTAGCCAAGCTCTGGAAAATAAGACTCCTTTGGCTCTCTTATATGATTCTCTAATTTGTCCGTAAGATCTTCCGTTTTTTCTTGATATTCTGCTTGTTCATCTGCTTTCTTTTCATTTTCCCTATCTTGTGTTATATATTTTATATCTTTCCCCTTATCTAGTTCTTTTTTTGATTCATAGCCTAATATATTATCTATTTCCTTATCTATACCTTCAAAATATCCTTCTTCAAGTAGTTGGTCTGATTTTGTCTCAGGTACATATATAGTTTCTCCGTTTATATCCCATTGTATTTCTTTAACATCTATATCCATACTTCTAGCCAACCTATTTTCTAAAGCTTTTCTTACTTCTTTATTTAATACTTGAGAACATCTGTTGATGATATTCGGATCATTTTCAATCAAAGACAGTACTGAAATGCTAGGAGTATAAGTTATTATGGACGGGTCTTGAATATTTGCTTCAATATATCTTGTCATATATAACCTAGAACCAGGATACAGTCCTGCATCAACTATAGCAGCTGACATTCGTAATAGTTCTTCTTCATCCACCCATAAATAACAATAGGATGTATCAGGTTGGAGTCCCTTTAAAAGTTTCTTTGAAAGAACTACAAAGTTCTCTCCGTTAGGATACAAAATCATAACATCTATATAATCATTTACCTGAATATTTGATCCTATATGAATAACATCATACTCAATTTCACGTAGGGCAGATGATACTAAATTATCTGCAAGCATACTCTTTAGAATATGGGTCCCCTCATTAATATCAATCATTACAGGCTTGCCAAGCTCCTCTTTTGTTATAAAGCTATCTACAGGTTGAGAAGTATATACAAGTCCTTCCTCTACCATATCCATAGATAATATTTCACCAGTATTTATATTAGACCTGGCTAATAGCACCCTTTTCTTATTATTGTTAATTTCACACCTAGCCTCATCAAGCATGAATTCGTACTCCGCCCTAATCTGTCCAATAATAATTATAGACGTTCCTAATGCAGTTGACCCGATAACAACAATGCAAATCAAAGCTACTATGAAATACTGCTTGGTTGATCTTCTTAGTTTTCTTCTTAACCTCATATATCACCTCTTACCATATATCTAATTATCAAAATACTAAAAACCAGAATAATAGTTAGGAAAAAACAATACAAAAGCCTTATCCACCAATTGGCTTTACTGCATATCTTATCCTGCAATATTTTTCGCCTAAATTGTCCAGGTAACCTAATTCTTAATGCCTTTAAGATAGCTATATAAGATAATAAACCAATACATATAATGCTTAATATTCTTATAATAGTTAGATACTGCAACTTTCTATCTCCTCTTTGCCTAAAGCCAAGCTCTCCTCTAGCTTCTTAGCTATAGCAAATGTGGCTTTTCTAATACCATGAATGAAAAGATAATTAGGGCTATCCTTTAAACAGTGGTAATTACTATTAATAAACTCCTTTGCTCCTCCATATCTACATACAATACTAAAGTATTCATTATAGGGAATTGGAGAGATATTCTCTAAGGGAATATCATAATATCTGGAGATTCTTTTACAGCTCATAGGTGAACTTCTTGAATAATTGCCTATGACAAAGATAGACTTATGTATAAGTGAAGAATAATTGTTAAAGAAATAGTCTAGATAGTCAGGGTTTTGATATAGATTTATTACTATAAGATCTGCTTCATGTAGAATTGCTTTAGAACTAAGATGGTTTTGTTGAGTTATATTGATATAGCAAAGGTCTGAATTTTTTTTGATTATACCTAATAATTCTTTAAGGTTATAGTTAAGCTCATAATCAAAAAGCTCACTATTAATCACTCCTCCCTTAGGAATATAGTATAAATGATTAGGAATAACCTCCTGCCAATAACCTCTTAAAATACTAGGACAATTATCTCCACGGTATATCCGCCGTAACAGACCTTCTATTCCACTTCCTTCATAAAAGCCTGTGACCCCTTCTCTTATATGGTTTCTTATATTCTCTCCTAGAAAGGCCCTAGCTATATTGTCGCTACCAAGAAAATTCTCTAGGGTCGTAACAGTATATGGATAGCGCAGAACACTGGCGATACTTATAGCCACAAAGTTATAGAATGCGCATGACCTTTCATAGGAATTACTCCAAAATGCAATATTCACATAATATTCCTCCTTTATATTTTTACTAATTGTGGGATTTGAAAAATTATGATAAGAAAAAGAAATTATAAAACACTTTAGATAAGAAGAACGATATGGGTATATTATACTACTAGATACATTATTTGTAAACTACTATAATAGAAATTTATGACCAAAGAATTTTTTATTTATTGTTTATTATATATATCATAAATACATTATATAATTTCAAAAGCTCTGCAAAACTATAAATATTGCAGAGCTTAAGTAATTATTTTTCATTTGTAATTGTAGATGAACTAGAACGATAATATATAGCTGTTGCCAGAATTCCTAGTAATAACAAGCCCATACTCAATATAAATGGTAATATCCTAGAAGTATCGCTTAGCAAGCCGCCTATATATCCAAAGGGTACACTTACTAACATTACCATAGTCTGAAGTAAGGCCATTATACCAGATCTCTCTGATGGGTCAGCATGAATGGCAACTAAGGATTCCCTAAGAGTATGTAATACTCCCATCCCCAGTGCTTCAAGTATTAATGATAGAGACAATATTACATATCCCCATACACCAGTATCGGTTATTGTAATTAGTAATAAACAACTTATCATTGAACTTAGAAAACCCACATAAAGGGGCCATTTCATCTTGGATTGATTAATATGTGCTATTACAGTGAAGAATAGTACAATTGCCAATATACTTTTTACCATAGGGAATATAGGTAACAAGATATCTGGAACTCCTATCCTCCTAGATGCAATAATCTGCCAAAAAGTTGTACCAATCATTCCAACAATCTCTACCAAAATACTTATTACAATAGCAAATTTAGTCCCCTTAGAAGCCTTTATCTTTTCTAGGGCACTCTTATATCCCACAATCATCTGCTTCCATGTCATATTACGTGCTAATTCACGTCTTACCTTTCCTACAGCAGTCTCTGTAGATAGCTTGTATAAAAGTAAGATTTTTGCTGTCATAATAATAAAGGCATTGATATATAGGATACGTATGGCCGGTACTAATGTCAGCTTTGCTACTAGAATTGATGATATAGGAGCAAACATGGCAGACAGGTTACCAAATATCATAACCCATGAATATATATGGGTTATTTTGTCCTTTGGAGCATCCTCCACCAATAGACAGTCCCAGGATACTGTAGTTATCTTCATAGTACCATTTAGTAGTGCCGCTACTACAAAAAACCAAAAGCCCTGACTAGATGCCCAGATTAAGCATGGAAGACTCCAGGCTATAAAATCAAACAAAGCTGTACTTAGCCTTCTTCCCATTTTATCAATAATTGCACCAGATAAAAAGGCAAATATCATCTGTGAGAACATATAGATAGAGGTTATAATCCCCACCTCTATATCACTCATTCCAAAGGTAAGCATATATACCGTTGCATAAGGTAAGCATAGGTTTATTGATAGGCCCCACATAGGCTCAGTATATACACTAACACGGGGATTCCCCTTAAGTCCAATTAAAGTGCTTATTAATGGATGCTTTTTTATTTTGCTTTTCATTTAAGTCGTTCCTTTCGCTGTTTTACAGTTAAGTAGTTAAAATAAATAATACCCACCAAGTTTAGTGGGTAAACTATAATAGATTATACCTATAATCTAAGGAAAATACAACTCTTTTCGATATAATTCCCCCTTATTCCTTAATAAGGAAAAGCCCTGTAACATTTTAGGGCACAGGGCTTATGGATGATTTTAGATTTTCTTATACTTTATATACAGTTTCATACATGTGCTTGGCATATATAGCAGCTACATTTATACCTGTTATACTTTCCATCGCACCAAAAAATGCATTGGAGTTAACCTCACATACTATGGGCTCTCCATTTTCACCAAACAAGAGGTCTATCCCACAATAATCAAGCTGTAAGATATGGGCAACCCTTTCGGCCATCTCTATAAATGGTTGAGTCATATTAAATGGTTTGGCCCTACCACCAAGCTCTATGTTTGACCTAAAATCACTCTGGGAGGTCCTCTCCATGCCACAGATAGCTTTACCGCCTATCACTATAATTCTTACATCTCTTCCCCTACTAGTGGAAATCATATTCTGAAACAAATGGGCCTTTAGCTTAACCTTTTCCATAAGTATTAGGAGTTGATCTTTATTCTCTGCACAATACACCTTGTTTCCTAGTGAACCATAGCTTTCCTTAATAACACAGGGGTATCCAAGCCTTTCTTCAATAAGCTTTATCCTGTCCTTGGCTTCTTGTACAGATGCATCTTTATCATAACAGAGCAGCCCTGGTATTGTATCTGGCATATTAATACCCTGGCTAGTAAGTCTAATATGGGTATCCATTTTATCGTCACATATTAATACTGCCTCGTGTCTATTAAATAATCTTAAACCCGACTTCTCAAGAAGTGCTGATGTATATTTATCCTTGTCCAGATATACAACAAAGTCATAATCCTGTAACAAGGAAACAGGTCTACCATCTATAATCATAGCTGTATCAATACTATTTGGTCTAATGTCAACCTCTACACCTAATTTCTTCAGTTCTTCCTTGAGCCTAGTTGGTTGATTCATGGCTGACTTGAGCTTTGAATAGGCATTTATCAGTATAAGTGCTTTTTTCAATTAATTATCTCCTCATAAATATACTCTAGCTTGTAAATTAGAATTGTAGCATATACTTAAAATATACACAAGAATCTAAATTACTATTATTATTTCTATATTAATCCAGACCATATAATATTTTTAACATTCAGTAGACTTTCTGGTAGCCAGATATCACCGTCTGTATAGGGAACAAGCCAGACTGCATTAAGCCTTTCCCTAGGATCAATAACAAGACTTAAATATCCCCATCCCTCATGAAAGAAGAAATCAGGACTTGTAATTATGGCATCTCCTCTACGAAGATCAGGGCCCATACCATATAGGCGCTCTTTATCATTCGCACCCCAGCAATAATTAGGTACATTGAAAAGGTACTTAGTCCGCATCTTCTCGATGGCCATCTTACCTAATACTCGCTTGTTATCTAAGCGACCACCATTGCAAAGCATTCTAGCAATTCTTGATAAATCCATTGCTGTAGAGTGTAATCCACCTGCAGTTCCTGGTACCTCACTCCAGATACTATCATTTTCATCAGAGCCATTTACACCATTTATCATATCATCTATTAGCTTTTCATGACTTTCAAACTGTATTAAGTGACGCTTGGCAAGCTCAATACCAGGCTTAAAGCTAGTATCCTTCATACCTAATGGGTCTAAAATATTAGCTGTAATATAGTCCTCCGCATTTATTCCAGTTACATTCTGAATAAGTGCACCAAGAAGTAGATAGCCAAAGCTTGAATAAATCCACTGTTCTCCTGGCTTACAGCTAACCCCTGCCTTTAGACCTGCCTCAATCCAATCCTCACCCTTTTTACATTCGTCTATGTATGCAAATGGGTTTGCTTTCTCTTCTGAGTCAAAGGGAAGTCCAGAAGAATGGGACAAGACCTCTGCAATTCTTATATCCTTAAAGGGCTCTTTATCCATCTGCGGAATATACTTTGACATCTGTTCATCCGGTCGTATAGATCCATCCTCAACAAGCTTAAATATGGCTACTGCAACAACTAGCTTAGTCACAGAGGCAGCACGCATAAGAGTATCTGGTTTCATAAGCTTATCTGGACTTCTTCTATATGTGCTATAACCCAATGAATTATTAGCAATTACCTTGTCATCCTTTGAAATACAATAGCTTGCCCCAATCAGCCTCTTGTCATCAATCATTCTCCATAGATGTGCATTCAAAGCCTCAATTCTGCTACTATCATATCCTACCAACTCAGGAGTCTCATGAATAGCTCCCCTTTGTATGATCATTTCTCCCATAATTCTTCCTCCTAGTATATAATTTTAACACCAATTTCATCTTGACCATCGGAGCTAATTTTTTTATCGAAAATCTCTGTCAGACCAATTCTATCTTATATGTTTATATCTGGCTGAGTATATATGGATCCTTTATCTTCTCATCCCTAGCAAATAAAACTATCTTAGACATTATTTCAGCTGTCTTAGGATCCTCATCTATAAAAGGTAAGAATATCTTGCCTCGGCTTTGGGAGTGTACGGGTAATACATTTATCATAGGCCCAGCTGCTTTATGAATAATACCGCTAGCTAAATGAATATTATACTCTGCCCTCTTTCCAGTAATAATAGCATGGCTACCACTTAGAACTACATTTTCTATACCAAACAGTGGCAGGTTAAATTCAATAATTACTTTTCTCATTTCAATAGTTGAATGGCTTGTCTCAGGGTCAACTCCTCCAGCATGGGCTACACTTACGGCCATATCAACATCTCTCATGATCTCAGAATAAACAATATCAGGCACATCTTTAATCTTAAGTGATTGAAAGGTCTTTCTGTTAGAGAAGACTACCCACTCTAAGGTTGGAGCCTCTATATCACTTGGAGAAAACCAATCTGCTAAAGCATATATATTAGCTACTATATTATCCCTATAATATACCTTTTGCAAGCCCTCTTCATAATCAGCTACCCACTTTCTGTTTTTCAAACAAGTAAGAGTTCTCTTGGTCTGAATCTGATTACCGGCAAACATCAAAGACTTATGGTTTTCTAATTCTTCATCAAGCTTAATATAAAGCTCTCTAAATACTTGTTTAAACGGTTGCTTTCTTTGCTTACTCACACTTTCCTCTGTAAAGAATAGACTCTGATATTCATGCCAGCACCGATTTTTATAGAGGTCAAAGGGATGGGCTACACGAATTTTGCTAGCTAAATCAAGTTTGATTTCATTGCCACTATAGTCTAACAAGCCTTCATCAGATAAAAAGCCTATATCTACAGTATCTAGATCCTCACCTATAAAGACCAAGTTGTTTATAATAGGCGATATTACCGGATTATCACGTAAGGGCAAAAGCTCAGAAAAAGTGAATAATGTTCTATTCTCCATAGCAACTTCAAACATTTGCTTAGTGCGAGAATACTGGTCCTTTAGCTTCTTTACTACCTGCTTAATTTCTAAATTATAAGGATTCTTTCTAAATGATGCTGGAGCCGCCTTAAGCTGCTTATCACCTTTTCTGTAAACAAGAGATGGCTGACCATATTTATTAATCTCAAGCCTAACAGATACTCCATCCACTTCATTCCAAGATAGGAAAGACGCAATGGTATTAATCATTTCCGCCTCTGCCATAAGTATAAGTCTTGTAACATCAGTAAAACCTGCTGATATAGCAAGGTTTTCTAAAGCCATATCAACGGCCAAGGCTTCACTTGACCTCCTTTGTGAACCAAATTGCTTACTTCCCTTCAAAAATACTTGTAGAAATTGATAACGATTAAGCAAATCTATCTTATCTTTTATTGGTATCAGACTATAGCTCATAAGTAAATCCTTGTTTCTCTTATCGTTAATTGCAACTTCAAGATAATATTCCACAGAAGATAAATAAGTGGGCATAAATGCAGCAATTAGCTCATAATCTGACCAATGGTCCTCAATCATCTTATTAGCAGTGATATCACTAAATTTCTTATAATACAAATCCAAGTTATAATATGACATAGTAAGCTTCTGATTTCTACTACCACAGCTTACATATTTTTTCATTACCTCTATCGCATCCTCAACATCATAAAAGCCCAAGGCCCACAGACCAACCATAATCTCAATACTGTCATTACTTTCTGTCTTTTTTAAAGCAATATCCTTATCTAAAATACATTGACTCATTAATGAAATAATTTTATTACTTATTCTATCTACATTATTTTCATCACATATACCAATCCAAGTAGCTACGGCCCTTTTGATTGAGGAATATCGTATCAGATTATTATCACAAATAACTTCAAATATCTTTAAAAAACCTTCAGTCGTACCACAATCAGCATTTTCACATATTGCCTGTCTTATACCCTCCTGCAATCTTGCTGCCAATAGAAAATCTCCTAACAACTTATGAAGTTCTTCATTGGAACTCTTTAGTACCCCTCTTATAATATGCACAGTTACAGCTTCTGTGTTATTTTCACTCAATATAATCTCTTGTATTGCATTAATTAAATCTCTATCTCCAAAATCAATACCAGCTGCAATCATATCATCTAGTCTATCTATTTTATATGTTAAGACATAATAATTAGTTTTTATATCAAGCTTGTCTTCTGCCATATTATTAATAAGGTAATTAGCCATAGAGCATTCAAAAAATCCAAACAAATAGTAGTTATATATAAGCTTAAAGGCATTTTTCATATGATAGCTGTAGCTATTACTTCTAACACTTCTTCGGTTCGTTCCTTCTGAATATTGAAATTGCTTATATTTATCTATAATATAATAATACTTATCTTGTTCTTCCTTATGAACTAATAGCTTTACTAGTTTATTATGTTGCTTCTTCATGAAGTCACCTAAGCTTTTATATGTTCCTGTTTCATACCTTTTAATGGCATTATCAATCAAGTCAACAGAAGATGGATTATATTCAGAAATTTTGCTAATTACTGAATATAAATCCTTTGAAGCGGGATCAAGTAAGTCAATTTCTGATTTTTTATTTATATTAAAATCCTCATGATACTTGTCAACAATTTCTTTCCTTGACTTATAATTTAGCATTACCAACCCCTCCCGCTTAGCATTGTCATTCGTACAAATGTTACCTTTGTATCATCCTTTATTACAACCACATCATCCAGTCGCCATTTTTCAACTCCGTCTACAAATATAGATACCAAGCCATCCTCAAATGCCTGCCTAGCATCCTCTATTGCCTTTTCTAGTTCAGGAACAAGTTGGCCATAATTAAGCCCAAATGATACCTTACCCCTTGCAGCCCTATCTTCAATATCAGCCCTTGATAAGGCCTTAAATATATCCCTCTTGTCTTGCCTTGTTTTGTATTGTTCAATACACACTTTAACTGTTTCATCTATTAATTCTTCGATTGTATTGGGGTTCTTATATAGATGAAATGGAATTTCTTCTATTGAGTTTCTTCGTTTGCCTAAATACTTTATATTTACAATCATCCTCTCATCCCCTTAAAAAAACAACTTTAGAATAATTATAATATATTTGTATATTTTAGGCAATGAATTATTTCCATATGCATACAAAAAACACCCTACCTAAAGTATAGGTTGGATGTTCATTGTTCTTAATGATCTATTTTGACTCTGCTACAACAACACAATTTCGTCCTCTTCTCTTTCCTTCATACAGGGCCTCATCTGCCTCAGATATAAGTTCATTAACAGTTTGTCCGGCTCTTATGGTAGATACACCAAAGGTAATTGTTAATTGTATTTTGACACTATCTTTATAAAACCCAGTTCTCTCAATTATCGTCCTAAGCTTTTCTGCCAATAGATAACCCTGGTCTTGGTTAGTATCAGGTAACAATAATAAGAATTCTTCACCGCCCCACCTACTAATGCTATCCTGTTTTCTGGTATTATTCTTAAATATCTTTGAAAAGGAGGCTAAGACCTTATCCCCGCATTCGTGTCCATATGTGTCATTTACCTTTTTAAAGTAATCAATATCCCCAATAATCAGGGTAAAGGAAATATTACTTCTTTCGTATCTTGCCATCTCATGCTCTATTCGTTCCATAATTTCTCTTCTATTAATAAGACCTGTGAGAGGGTCAGTTTTAGCTACTATCTTCAGCTGATTGTATGCTTCTTTAAGCTTAAGATTCTTACGCCTTATTTCTTCTCTACTCTTTTTAAGCTCTACGTGAGTCTTAACTCTAGCTACTAGCTCAAGAAAATTAAATGGTTTTCTAATATAATCAACCGCACCTAAATCAAAACCTGTTACAATACTATCAATATCAGCCTTAGCAGTAAGAAATATAATTGGTATATCTAGATTCTTTTTGCTTTGCCTTATTTTTCTACAAGTTTCAAAACCATCCATCTCAGGCATCATTATATCAAGTAATATCAAATCAAAATCCGTCTCATGGATAAGGTCTAATGCTGTAAAACCATTATCAGCAATATAAAGGTCATAACCCTCTCTCTCAAGGGTCTTACCTGCTATCTCCAAGTTCATTCTAATATCGTCAACTAGAAGTATTTTAACTTGGCTATTATCTATCTCCATGGTTATCACTCCCTCCCACAAGAATTTTATTGGTAATACGATCTATGATATATTCAAATTCTATAAGTGTATTACTAATATACTTTAGGTTAAATTCATTTACATGATTCAATAAGGTGTTCCCACATTTAATAATTTCATCATTATTGTACCTATCACCTATATCAAGAATTCTCTCTGCCAGTTTCCTTGAATCGCTAATTCGATTTTTTTTCTTGCTTTTCAGCCAAATATCTTCTTTTATGTCATTAAGCTCATTTAACATATCTATACTGAAGTTTTGTACATTATCATCTTCTATATTATATTCAATATTGTAGTTATCATTACTTTCACCTTCGCACTTATTATCTTCTGTGTCCTCAGGAGGTATATCGTTCAGATCGATTACATATTCAGCAGGAATCACAACAGTGAAAGTACTTCCTTCATTCTCTTTACTTTTCAATGTGATAGTTCCCTTCATAATATCAATTAATCTTTTAGATATGGATAGGCCTAGTCCAGTACCTTCTGCTTTTTTATTGATCTGTCCATCGCTTTGCATAAATGGGTCAAATATAGACTCATGCTGGTCTAGACGAATTCCTATACCTGTATCTTGTATTTCAAACACAAGTTCAAGTCCCCTATCTTTTAAGTTTTTATTTCTTACATATACTGATGTCTTTACAAAGCCACTGTCTGTAAATTTAACTGCATTACCAAATATATTAAAAATAACCTGTCTAATATGTAGCTCATCTAAATATAGGATTCTTGGTACATCCTCAGCTATATATGTTTTAAGCTCAATCCCCTTCTCATCTGCTTTCAACTTAAAAACATTTTTGATTTCATGAATAAAATCCCTAATATCTACATATCCCTTCTGTAT
The DNA here is from genome assembly GCA_012518975.1 of Clostridiales bacterium. Classification (GTDB taxonomy): domain Bacteria; phylum Bacillota; class Clostridia; order Lachnospirales; family Lachnospiraceae; genus Mobilitalea. The sequence continues at coordinate 1,872 of JAAYRC010000049.1, read as the reverse complement.
CTCTATTCTACCTGATTCTATCATTGAGAGATCAAGGATATCACTTATTATATTTAACAGCATCTTACCAGCACTCTTTATAGAGCTTATATATACCTTACCCTCTTCATGATCTATCGTTTCATTAAGTAAATCTGCATAGCCCAAAATAGCATGCATGGGTGTTCTAATTTCATGGGACATGTTGTCAATGAACTGAGTTTTCATTTGATTGGCAGCCATAGTTGCCTGCATAGATTCAATTTCAATGAGTCTCTCATTAATTTTGATTTCATCCTCCAATTCCATTTGACTGCTTATATCTTTTGATAAACCTAATAGACCTACCACCTTATTATTTTCATCAAAAACTGGTGATTTATAGGTTTTAAACAGTATTTCACCTGTTTTTTCATCAACTGGCTCCTTAACAACCGTCTTTTGTCCTCTTTTAATTACCTCAGCATCATCCTCTGAATATTTTAATGCTAGACCATGGGACCATATGTCGTAATTAGTCTTTCCGATAATTTCATCTTTTGTTTTTCCTACGGAATCTGCAAAAGGCTGATTTACTGCAAGGAAATTACCTTCTATGTCCTTATACCATGCTAGAAAAGGCATGCTTTCAATTATCGAATTCAAGTGAGTATTATTATGAAAATTCTTAGACACCTCAATCCCCCTTAACTCAAATCAATTTAGATGTATAATTAATCCTATTATACTATATTTTTTCACTTTATGATAGAGGATAACAAAAAAACAATAAGTTCTACAAGAACTTTTAAAAACCTCGATCATTTGACCGAGGTTTTTATATTGATTTATATATTATTAACAAATCACTTATCTAGTCATTATTTCACTTATGCAAACATCTTCGTATTTGCTTCCTGGATATATGTCTAATATGGTAAGCTTAATTCTATCTGTTTTAACAGGATTAATGAGATTAATTATAATTGTGTTATTATAAAAATGATTATCATTGATTTCATCACAGTTATAAATTAGGTGTTCACCATTTCCAAGCTCTAATAAAAACTGTTTCAAATATCCATTCTCACTAAAGGTTTTATATGATTTCTGATAACCATTATTAAGATGAATTGAGTTTATTATATGATATTCGTTATTATTTAGGGAAATCCATTCTTGTATTCCATAGCCTTCGACACCTTCTACCCATGCTGTTTCAATATCAAAATCATTTATATTATTTCCATGATATTTGGTGTCATCATTCAGAGTGCTAGAAGCCATTACCCATTCCCATTTATGATAAGTCTGGGAATCATTTGATGAATCTATAATATCTAACTCATCTAATATCTCTCCCTCTTTACTATAAATCACTTTTTTTCCATTGAAATCATAGGATACTGCGATGATATCACCATACTTAGATATATCGTATGCCCATGTATAATCTCCATCAGGTGCCTCTGTTACCCATCTTAATTCACCTGTTGTAATATCATAACAATATAAGTGATTTGAATAGAAGCCCGTATGGTAAAGATCATTGTTCACAATAAAGGGACCGACATATCCAAAGCTCTCAGCCGTCCACTTAATATCCCCTGAGGAAATTGAGATTGCATACATGGTATTATCCATGGAAAAATACATTACACCATTATCTACTACAACATCACTATAGAAACCGAGCTCCGTTATTTCTCCCAAGTTCTTTGACCAGGTCTTAGACCAAAGCTTTGTGCCTTCTTGGTCAAAAGTTTCTAAGTAAATATTAATATAATCGTCTAGCAGATTCTCCCTAAGTGTATAATAATATACTTTCTTATTGGTTTTATCTGTCTTATTATTATCCTCAACTTGGCTTCCTTCTATGATATCATCTTCATCCTTAGCTTGGCTTCCTTCTAT
>JAAYRC010000048.1 GCA_012518975.1 Clostridiales bacterium | reverse complement strand
TTGTGGACCCTCCTAATAGTTCTATGGCATTCTTAGCATCTGCTAGCTCTTCTTTTATATTTCCAGACTTATATGATATAAATCCACCACCTATTTTTATAAATGGTATACAATATTCAGATAGGACTGAAAGTTTTGCAACTGCCCTAGAAGTGCATATATCAAAGGATTCACGAAAAGATGCCTTTCTCCCATAATCTTCTGCTCTTCCATGAATTGCCTGAATATTATTCAGTTGCAAGTTTTGAATTACTTCATCTAAAAAGCGAATTCGTTTACTTAAAGAATCCATTAATACCATCCTAGTATTTGGAAATGCTATCTTAATTGGAATACCTGGTAATCCTGCTCCTGTCCCAATATCAATAATCTTTTCCTTATCTGGACGAAATATATTTACAATGGATAAGCTATCAAGAAAATGCTTCTGTACTACATCAGAAAAATCAGTTATTGCTGTTAGGTTCATTACCTTATTCCATTCTATTAAAAGCTTATAGTAATCAATAAACTGATTAATCTGATGATTATCAAGCTCAATATCAAGACTCTCAAGGCCTTGTCTAAACTTTATAATTCCTTTTTCCTTATCATAATCCATGATAATTTTCCCCTTTTGTTACTGGTTGATATTATTTGCATATTTTCTTGAATTATGTTGCATCAAATACACCATTAAAACTGATATATCGGCTGGAGACACTCCTGATATCCTTGACGCTTGACCTATGGAAACTGGTCTATACTTTTCAAGTTTCTGTCTTGCTTCTATTCTTAAGCTTAGGACTTTGCTATAATCAAAGTCCTCTGGTATTCGTTTGTTTTCAAGCTTTTTATGCTGTATGACTTGTCTTTCTTGTCTTAGTATATAACCTTCATATTTTATATTTATATTTATCTGCTCTATAACATCATCTGGCAAATATTCCCTATTAGAATCAATAGGCTCTAGCATCTGGTAATTTAATTCTGGCCTTCTTATAAGATCTGCTAAGGTTGTAGCTGTATTAAGAGGAGTGCTATTAAGGCTAGTTAAAAGCATTTGAACCTCTTTATTTGCACCTATTACAGTACTTTCTAACCTCTTCTTCTCTTCTTCAATAGCCTTTTCTTTTTTTACTAGAGCTTTGTAACGGTTTTCATCTATTAAACCAACTCGATAACCTATTTTTGTTAATCTAAGATCCGCATTATCCTGCCTTAAAAGTAGACGATACTCTGCTCGAGAGGTCATCATACGATATGGTTCAATAGTTTCCTTTGTTATTAAATCATCTATTAAAACTCCAATATAAGCTTGTGAACGATCTATAACTAAAGGCTCCTTTTTTAGTAATTTCATTGCTGCATTAATTCCAGCTATAAGCCCCTGTGCTGCAGCCTCCTCATATCCTGAGCTTCCGTTAAATTGTCCCGCACTAAATAAGCCCTCAATATTCTTAAATTCAAGTGTTGGCTTTAATTGTGATGGGTTTATGCAATCATACTCTATAGCATAAGCATTTCTAACAATATTGGAATTTTCAAGACCAGGAACAGACCTATACATCCTAACCTGAACATCTTCAGGTAAAGAAGTTGATAAACCTGAAATATACATCTCGTTTGTATAGTTTCCCTCTGGCTCTATAAACACCTGGTGCCTTTCCTTATCAGGAAATTTAACTATCTTATCTTCTATTGAAGGACAATATCTAGCCCCAGTCCCTTTAATATTTCCACTATATAATGGAGATCTATCAATATTATCTCGAACAATCTCATGAGTCTTAGGTGTTGTATAAGTCAACCAGCATGAAACCTGGTCTTTTTTTATATCCTCAGGCTTATTGGTAAAGGAAAAGGGAACAATTTTTTCATCTCCCTTCTGCTCCTCCATCTTAGTAAAATCAATAGTTCTTTTATCTATTCTTGCTGGTGTACCTGTTTTAAATCTAAACATTTCTACACCTAATTTTTTTAAAGAGTCTGTTAGATATACTGCTGACTGTAAACCATCAGGGCCTGTTTCAGATACTGTCTCTCCGTAGATACACCTTGCATTAAGATAGGTTCCCGAGCATATTATTGCCGCCTTACATGGATAAATAGCTCCAGAATAGGTTTTGACACCTTTAATTATATTATTCTCTATAATAAGTTCAGTTATTTCAGCCTGCTTTAAGGTTAAGTTAGGTGTATTTTCAAGCACCTGTCTCATTCTAGCGCTATAATCTTTTTTATCTGCCTGTGCCCTCAATGAATGTACAGCAGGCCCCTTAGATAGGTTAAGCATTCTTGACTGTATATATGTCTTATCAATATTCTTACCCATTTCCCCACCTAAGGCATCTATCTCTCTAACCAAATGTCCCTTTGACGTTCCACCAATATTAGGATTACAGGGCATTAATGCTATACTGTCCATTGCGATAGTAAAAATTATTGTTTTTAAAGAAAGTCTAGCACATGCCAATGCTGCCTCACATCCTGCATGACCTGCTCCTATTACCGCCACGTCATACTCTTCATATATATGTGACATAATAATCCATACCCTTTCTATTTTATAAACTATTAAATTATATCACTTTATTTCCCCATACAAAACTCACTAAATATCATATTAATTAAATCTTCTTCTACGTTTTCACCAATAATTCTACCAAGTGCCTCATAGGCCGTCATAAGGTCTATAGAATAGAAATCCTCCGGCATGCAATTTTTAATACTTAACTTTACCATATTCAATGCCTCTAATGTAGCCCTAAATGCTTCAATATGTCTTTCATTGGTAATAAATATATCATCATTAAATGAAATATCCCCTTTAAAGAACATATCCTTAATTAAATACTCTAGTTCATCTATACCCTTATGCTGGGCAAAAGAAGTAACAATAACTGGATGAGATGATTTGTTCCTAATATCCTTTTCTGAAATTATAGTCTTAAGATCACTCTTATTTAAAAGTAAAATTGCTTTTTTTTCCTTAATTAATGAAAATATAGTCTGGTCATTTTCATCAAGTGGTGTAGAAGAATCAAGGACATATATTATTAAATCTGCTTCATTAGCCATCTTTACTGCTTTTTCCACACCAATTCTTTCTACAATATCCTCTGTACAACGAATTCCAGCAGTGTCAACAATATTTAAGGTTAATTCGTTTAACTGTACCGTTTCCTCAAGCGTATCTCTAGTAGTTCCTGCAATATCAGTTACAATTGCTCGATCTTCCTTTACTAATAAATTTAAAAGAGTTGATTTTCCAGCATTTGGCTTGCCCAATATAACCGTTCTTATTCCTTCCCTTATTAGCTTACCTTTTTTAGAACTTGATATTAATTTTTCTATCCTATTACAATACTTATCTATACTTAAATCTAGGTCATTAGAAAATCCATCCAAACTTATATGTTCTGGGTCATCAAGTCCTGCTTCTATATAAGCTATGTCTCGTAAAATAGATTTTCTTAAAGAATTAATAATTTCAAACTCTCTTCCCTTTAGCTGACTTAATGAATTCTTAAGGGCTATATCATTCTTAGCATTTATTATATCACATACTGCTTCAGCCTGTGAAAGATCTATTCTACCATTTAGAAAAGCTCTTTTAGTAAATTCACCAGGCTCAGCAAGACGAATTCCTTGTTTTATTATTAAATCTAATATTTTCATGGTGACAACAACTCCACCATGACAATTAATCTCAACTACATCTTCTCTGGTATAGGTTGAAGGGGCTCTCATAATTGCAACCATAACTTCATCAATTACTTCTTCTTCATCTACTATAAATCCATAATGTATGGTATGGGATTTCTCTTTTGATAGTATTTTATCTTTATTTTTTGATTTATATATTTTATCTATTGTGTTAAAAGCATCATCACCACTTATTCTAATAATGCTAATTCCACCACCAATTCCTGTAGCTATTGCAGCAATTGTATCAGTATTCATGAGACTCCTCCTCTCACTATCTAGAAAACTACGGCTAATAAAGGGATGCCCTAAAGTAAAGCCTACTTTTAAGACACCCCTTCTAAATTATTAAATCATTACTCTATGCATTCTTAGTTGATTCTTTCTTTTCTTTGCTTTCTCTATATTCCTTGTAATCTTTTTTGTAATCCCTGCTATAATTATTGGAATAATTTTTACCATATCTATTTGACCTATTATCACGATAGGATTTTTTATAGTTTATTACAACCTTCCTATATGGCTCTTCACCCTCTGAGTATGTTTCAACATATTTATCGTTTTGTAATGCTGAATGTATAATCCTTCTTTCATAAGGATTCATAGGCTCTAATATCACTGGTTTTCTTAATCTTTTTACTTTATATGCAATGTTTTTAGCTAAATTTTCTAAAGTTTCCTTACGTCTGGCCCTATAGTTTTCTGTATCCAACTTAACCTTTATATAATTTTCTGAATTTTTATTTATAACAAGGCTTACAAGATATTGTAGTGAATCAAGTGTTTGTCCTCTTTTACCAATTAGAACTCCCATTTCCTCACCCTTTATGTCAATATCTATCATGTTGTTCACTTCATCAAATATAGTAATTGCTTCAGCATCAATTTCCATTGCTTTAAATATCTTTTGTAAAAATTGCTTTGCGGTATTTTCTATACTCATCTTAATTCTGACTTTAATTCTTGCTGGTTTACTGAACATTCCTAAAAATCCGGAGGTTTCCTTCTCAATAACTTCATATTCTAGATTATCTGCAGTAGTACCCATTTCTAACATAGCGCTAGTCAATGCTTCATCTACAGTTTTCGCTGAAAACTCTTTCCATTCCATTATTTATCCCCCTTTTCTTTGTTTTTATTTTTCATTATGTTAGCTATCTCAGATATACTTGAAGGAGTATAAGAACTATTACCATCACTATCATCAGCACTATTATTAGCTATATTAGATTCTTCGCTGCTATCTGTTTTACTTTCAATAGATTTTGTCTGCTTTCTTGCTAAATCACTAATAGATGTACCACTTGTAGATATAGATTTGCTATATTTCTTCTTAGCCCTTTCTTGACTTTTTTCAACTAACTCATCAATATCCATCTTATCTAAACGCTTATTAACAAAGAACTGCTGAATTATTGAGAATAAACTATTAGCAATCCAGTATAAACCTACACCAATTGGAAGCATTAAACAGAAAAATCCTGACATGATTGGCATTACAACATTCATCGAAGACATAGGATTTGGTTCACCATCTTTGGTTTTAGTTTTTACTGCCATCATTTTATTTTGTACAAAGTTAAGTCCCATTGATATTAATGGAATTAAGATTGATACGGATCTCCAATTAGGAGTATTGGTTATACTTAAGCCAAAAAAATTATTAACTTTTCCAATGTTTTTTATAGCATTTATACCTTCCTGAGATATACCTGAATTTAATAATTTATCCCATTGAGAACTACCAAATACACCTAAGGATTTAACTATATCATCTATGGTATTTAATTGAAGATTCTCAAAATTAGCAACTATATCAGATAATACTCCAGTACCTGAAGCTTCAATTGATTTTGCAACAACAATATATTCATCTCTTACAAGCTTAACAAAATCAGGTATATTATTAATAACCCTATATAAGGCAAACATTATTGGTAAGGTGATTAGTAGGGGTAAACATCCAGACGTGGGACTAGCACCATATTTTTGATAAACTGCTTGAGTCTCCATCTGTTGCTTTTGCATGGATTCCTGGTCTTTTTTTCCCTTATATTTTGCCTGTATCTTTTGTATTTCTGGAGTTATTCTTGATTGTAGTCTCGAAAATCTTTGTTGTTTAATAGTTAAAGGAAACATTAATGTCTTAACAATAAAAGTAAAAACAAATATAGAAAGAGCAATATTTTTCACTCCAAATAAATGAAAAAATTCATAAATACCATTCATTATTAAACCTAAAACACTTGCAATAGGTTTTAATATTCCAGATAACAGTATAGCTTCCAAAATAAATCCTCCTTATGCTGTAGATAACATAAAATTTAGGTTGGCAACCCCAACCTTTTATCTCAGCTTTTTTTTGGGCACCGGATCATATCCGCCCTTATGAAAAGAATGACATCTTAAAATTCTTCTAGTAGCCAAGTACAATCCCTTTATAAAACCATATGTTTCAAGGGCTTCAATTGCATAAGATGAGCAAGTTGGGATGTAAATACAACTAGATGTTTTTTTAAGAGGTGATATATATTTCTGATAAAGACTTATTATAAATATTAGAATTTTTTTTAACACTTCTATACCTTCTCTAAATCCTATTATTAGGAGATGTTTGCTTTACCAAAATACCATGTAACTTTAAAAGGTGTAATAAAGAACTTTCAATTTCAAAATAACTCTTTCCCTTGGCACCTATTCTTGCGACAACTACTATGTCTAATCCTTCAATAACTCTGCACTCATTCAAACGATAACTTTCTCTTATGAGACGGGTAATTTTATGCCTTATTACACTATTTCCTACTTTTTTACTAACTGATATTCCTATCCTATTTTCATTTGTTCTATTTCTTTTCACATACATTACTAAATTCTTATTTGCATATGATTTACCGGTATTATATATGTTTCTAAAGTCTACATTTTTTTTTACTGATTCTGTTTTCTTCATTATTAAAATTCCATCTTTATCTTGTCCATTTTCTTTGTTATAGAAGAAAAGGTCACAAGATTGCGACCTAATTTAAATTTAAGCTGAAAGCTTCTTTCTCCCTTTTGCTCTTCTTGCAGCAAGTACTTTTCTGCCCCCTGCTGTACTCATTCTAGCTCTAAACCCGTGTACTCTTGATCTTTTTCTCTTTTTGGGTTGAAATGTCATCTTCATTACTACGCACCTCCTTTAACAATACCGGAGCTCTATAATTATCGAGCTTTAATTTTTTCTTCAATTTTGGAATATCACGTCTATTATATTCCCATTCATCTTTCTCGTCAAGTGGTTATTTTCTTTGTAGGCAATAGGTTTCCCTAGGTTTTTTCTTCTTTTTTAATTAGTCTCTTCTTATATATATATATCTTTTCATTAAAAATGTAGATAACTATTATCTTTTCGTGGATAACTTGTTATATTTTTTTGGCAAATGTTCATTTAACCAGTTATTTATCATCATTTACATCTTGTTAGTATTGTTTTTAATTTTTAAACCATATCCACATAATGACGAAATAAATCATCAAGTATAATAACCATTGAAAAAATCAATAAATTGTTATAGTATATTAATATGTGAGTATCTATGGAGGCTATAATGAAAAATATAATTAAAACAAAATGGGACGAGATTTTAAAATACTTAATAACAGAATATAGTATTACTGATGTATCATATAATACTTGGCTAAAACCTTTAAAAGTATATGATGTAAAGGATAATGTAATAACCATATTGATTAATGACGAAAGGATTGGGCCTCCCAGCTTAAATGTTATCCGTAACAAATATGAGTTACTATTGAAGGTTTCTATCGAAGAAATTATGAATGTTCCTTATGAAATCAATTTTGTTCTTGCTAGCCAAATTGATTCTTTGGATAATAATAAGAAAACTACTACCTGGACTAAACCTAATATACCTAGTTTTTTGAATAGTAGATATACCTTTGATACTTTTGTTGTGGGAGGAAATAATGAATTTGCTAGAGCCGCTGCATTAGCAGTTGCTGAAAATCCTGGTGAAATCTATAATCCTCTTTTTATATATGGAGGAGTTGGACTAGGTAAGACACACTTAATGCATTCTATTGCTCATTTTGTCTTAAACCAAAATCCTGAAACAAAGGTTTTATATGTTACAAGTGAGAAATTTACCAATGAACTTATTGAATCAATTCAAAAGAAAACAACTATGCAATTTAGAGAAAAATACCGTAGTATTGATATTCTTTTAATAGATGATATTCAATTTATTATAGGAAAGGAAAGTACCCAGGAGGAATTTTTCCATACCTTTAATACACTGCATGAATCTAAAAGACAAATCATAATCTCTAGTGATCGACCGCCTAAGGAAATGCTTACTCTTGAGGACAGGCTTCGTTCACGATTTGAACATGGATTGATGGCAGATATTCAATCCCCAGATTATGAAACAAGAATGGCTATATTAAAAAAGAAAGAAGAACTAGACGGCTTAAGCATAGATGAGGATGTATTAAAATATATTGCTACAAATATCAAATCTAATATTAGGGAGCTTGAAGGGGCACTAACTAAAATTGTCGCTTTTTCAAGACTTAAGAAAAGAGAGCTCAATCTTGAATTAGCAGAAGATGCCTTACAAGATATTATATATCCTAATGAAAAAAAGATAATAACACCAGAATTAATTACCGATATAGTAGCAGAACATTACAATTTAACACCTTCTGAAATTTATTCAAAGGATAAGAGCAGGAACATCTCATATCCACGACAAATTGTTATGTATCTATCTAGAAAGCTTACTGAACTTTCAGTAACTGATATTGGAAAATCATTAGGTAATAGAGATCATTCTACAGTATTACATGGTTGTGACAAAATAGCAAAGGATATTGAAAAAGATCCTTCTATACATAATACTATAGATGTTCTTATCAAAAAAATTAATCCTGAATAATTCCTTATAATAATGTTGATAAATAGTTTATATCATGTTTATTAACTGTTAGTTTATTGCTGATTAATTATTTCCAAATTATAACATGTTAATAATAAGGGTGTATTCCACACTAATTAATTTGATTATTTACATGGTTGTCAAATGGTATGACCTTTGATTTATCTAGCTTTAAACTAGTTTTCAACAATTATACACCTATTAATACTAAGACTTCTAATAATCTTTTATATATATCTATATAAGAACCAGAAGGGAGTTCATTCACATATGAATATACAATGTCAAAAATCTGATTTACTAAATAGCGTTAATATTGTATTAAAAGCAGTTCCTGCAAAATCAACCATGCCTATACTAGAATGCTTAATAATTGAAGCAAGTCCACTTGGAATAAAACTTATAGCTAATGATATGGAATTAGGTATCGAAACCTTAGTTAAAGGTAATATAAAAGAAGAGGGAATGGTAGCCTTAAATGCAAAGGTTTTTTCTGAAATAGTTAGAAGACTACCTGATAATGAAGTATTCATTTCAGCTGATGAAAATTATTTGACTACAATAATATGTGAAAAAGCTAAATTTTCTATATCAGGAAGATCCGGTGAAGAATTTCCTTCCCTTCCAGAAATAGAAAAAGAAAACCCTCTTATCCTATCTCAGTTTTCATTAAAGGAGATTATCAGACAGACGGTTTTCTCTATTTCAGATAATGAAAGTAATAAAATAATGACTGGTGAATTATTTGATATTAATAAAAATGAATTGAGAGTAATATCATTGGACGGTCATAGAATATCTATTCGTAAGATTTTACTGAAAGAAGAATATGAAGAAAGAAAGGTTATTATACCGGGTAAAACTTTAAATGAAATAAGTAAAATACTATCTGGAGAGCAATCATCAGTAGTAAATATATATTTTACTGAAAAGCATGCCTTATTTGAGTTTGATAATACTGTGGTAGTTACAAGACTTATAGAGGGTGAATACTACAGAATTGATCAAATGCTTTCTAGTGATTATGAAACTATGGTTTCAATTAATAAAGCTGAACTGCTTAGTTGTATAGAAAGAGCATCTCTTTTAATTAGAGAGACAGATAAGAAACCTATCATAATTCGTGTAAGTGGTAATAATTTTGAGTTAAATATTAATACATCAATAGGCTCTATGAAGGAGGATATTGATATTGTTTTAGAAGGCAAGGATATTGTAATTGGATTTAATCCTAAGTTTTTATTAGATGCATTAAGAGTCATTGACGATGAGACAGTTGATATATATTTAATAAATCCTAAGGCACCCTGCTTTATTAGAGATAAGGACGAGTCCTATATATATTTAATTTTACCAGTTAATATAAGCGCAAGCTAAAAAAATGACTAGCAACTTTGCTAGTTATTTGCCATACTAAAAAAAAAATTGTATATTTCAGGAGGCCGTATGGTTCAAATTAAATTAAGAGAAGATTATATCAAACTTGGTCAAGCTTTAAAGGCTGCTGGTCTTGTAGATTCAGGTTCAGATGCAAAAAGTGAAATATTAGACAGCAAAGTTAAGGTTAATGGACAGGTAGAGACACAGAGAGGAAAAAAATTACACGAAGGAGATATAGTAGAATATGATGGACAGCAGATTAAGATTGTTAAGTAAAGGCTGTCTAAAAGCATATTAATAAAATTAATTAGATATATTATCAGACTTAAAAGTATATGATAAATATCCTTGAACTGGTAGAAACGATGGTGCTAAAATGATTGTAAAGTCATTAGAACTGAAGGAATTTAGAAATTACGAGCAGCTTAACTTAGAATTTGATAAGGGAATTAATATTTTATATGGTGGAAATGCTCAGGGTAAAACCAATATTTTAGAAGCTATTTACTTAGCAGGGACCACAAAGTCCCATAGAGGAAGTAAAGATAGGGAAATAATAAAATTTAATAAGGATCAAGCACATATAAGATTAAATATAGAAAAAGATCAGGTATCCCATAGGATTGATATGCATTTAAAGAAAAATAAAGCCAAAGGGGTAGCTATTGATAAAATTCCAATAAAAAGACAAGGAGAATTGTTTGGATTACTTAACCTTGTGTTTTTTTCTCCCGAGGACTTAAATATTATTAAAAATGGTCCAGGAGAAAGGAGAAGGTTTTTAGATTTAGAGTTATGTCAATTAGATAAGATTTACATGTATCATTTGACTAATTATAATAAAACATTAGCACAAAGAAATAATCTCTTGAAGCAAATTAGTTTTAACAGGAAATTATTGGATACACTATATATATGGGATTCTAAATTGATAGAGCATGGAAGTATAGTTATAAGTACCAGAAAGCAGTTTATTGGAAAACTTAATGAATCAATATATCCAATACATAGAAAGTTAACTGGAGGAAAAGAAGAATTAAGACTACAGTATGAACCAAATGTTAAATATGAGGATTTTAAAGATAAATTAATAAATTCCTTAGAACGAGACTTATATTTGAAAATGACCAATATAGGACCCCATAGGGATGATATGTCTTTTTTATTTGGTAAAATTGATATAAAAAAATTTGGATCCCAGGGACAACAAAGAACCTCTGCATTGTCCTTAAAGCTTGCAGAACTTCAATTGGTTAAGGAAGTAATAAAAGAAAGTCCTATACTCTTGTTAGATGATGTACTTTCCGAGTTAGATAGAGAAAGGCAGAATTATTTATTAAACAGTATAGGTGATATACAAACCTTTTTAACCTGCACAGGTCTAGAGGAATTTATTAACCATAGATTTAGCTATAATAAGATTTTCCAAGTAGAAAATGGAAGAGTTATCTGTGAAAATTAGATGATTTATCCTATAATAAAACCATTGTATAAGACTATTAAAGCAAAATAATTTTTTGCATAGGAGGATTGGAGAGAATAGATATGAATAATGATTATGGAGCAGATCAAATTCAAATATTAGAGGGCTTAGAGGCAGTAAGAAAAAGGCCCGGAATGTATATTGGTTCCACCGCCTCCAAAGGGTTACATCATTTGGTTTATGAGATAGTTGACAATGCTATTGATGAAGCATTGGCTGGTTTTTGTGATACTATAGAGGTTATCATTAATAAAGATAATTCTATTACTGTAATGGATAATGGTAGGGGAATACCTGTAGGAATTAATCATAAGGCAGGAATTCCAGCAGTTGAGGTTGTATTTACCATACTTCATGCAGGAGGAAAATTTGGTGGCGGAGGATATAAGGTTTCTGGAGGATTACATGGTGTAGGAGCAAGTGTAGTAAATGCCCTATCTGAATGGTTAGAGGTTGAGATTTGTGTAGAAGGAAAAAAACACTTTCAACGTTATGAAAGAGGAAAGCCCGTTATGAAGCTAGAGGAAGTAGGATCCACCGATTTAAGAGGAACTAAGGTCACCTTCCTTCCAGACAAAGAAATATTTGAAGAAACAGAATATGATTATGATATATTAAAGCAGCGACTTAGGGAAATGGCTTTTTTAACAAAAGGTATTAGGATTATTCTTAAAGATCTTCGTGAGGAAGAAATTATAGAAAGAGAATACTATTATGAAGGTGGTATTAAGGAATATGTTCAGTACTTAAATCGCCATAAGAATCCACTTTATTCAGACATAATTTATTGTGAAGGAAAAAAAGATGAAGTTTATGTAGAGGTTGCACTTCAACATAATGAAACTTATGTAGAGGGTTGTTATAGTTTTGTAAATAATATTACAACTCCTGAGGGTGGTACCCATATGATTGGGTTTAGGAATGCACTTACAAAAACTTTTAATGAATATGCTAGAAGACAAAAGATATTAAAGGACAATGAACCTAATTTATCAGGTGAGGATATAAGAGAAGGTCTAACAGCAATTATAAGTATTAAGCTTACAAATCCACAGTTTGAAGGACAGACAAAGCAAAAGTTAGGTAACAGTGAGGCTAGGGGAGCTGTTGATAGTATAGTAAGCGAGCAGCTTACCTATTTTTTAGAGCAAAATCCTAGTGTTGCAAAGACAATTTGTGAAAAATCCGTGCTGGCACAAAGGGCAAGAGATGCTGCAAGAAAGGCTAGAGATCTTACCAGAAGAAAAACAGCTTTGGAGGGGTCTGGCTTGCCAGGAAAATTAGCAGATTGCTCTGAAAAAGATCCGACGAAATGTGAAATATATATTGTTGAGGGAGACTCTGCAGGGGGATCTGCAAAAACTGCTAGATCTAGGACAACCCAAGCTATCTTACCCTTGAGAGGTAAAATATTAAATGTAGAAAAGGCCAGACTTGATAGAATTCTTGGAAATAATGAAATAAGGACAATGATTACGGCCTTTGGAACAGGAATATCAGAAGATTTTGATATATCTAAGCTTCGCTATCATAAGATAATTATTATGACAGACGCGGATGTAGATGGAGCCCATATCTCTACACTATTACTAACATTTTTTTATAGATTTATGCCTGAATTAATTAAGCAAGGACATGTGTATATGGCTCAGCCTCCCCTTTATAAGGTAGAGAAGGGCAAGACTATACGTTATGTTTATAGTGATGTTGAGTTAAATGACCTACTTAATGAGTTGGGTAGAGATGGTAACTATAAAATTCAAAGATATAAGGGTCTTGGAGAGATGGATGCCCAGCAGTTATGGGATACAACAATGGATCCTGAAAAAAGAGTGTTACTAAGAGTTACTATGGATGAGGAGGAATCCTCAGAAATAGATTTAACATTTACAACCCTTATGGGTGATAAAGTAGAACCTAGAAGAGAGTTTATAGAAGAAAATGCAAGGTATGTTAGAAATCTTGATGTATAATCGGATTAGATTATAGTAATTTTGAAACAGCTAAAAAGACTTCTTTAAAATTATATTTATTATATATTACCAAAGAAGGATAACGGAGGAAAAGGAATGGACGAGTATATCTTCGACAAAGTGAAGGATGTGGATTTAAAAAAGACCATGGAGACATCTTATATTGATTATGCCATGTCTGTTATTGCTTCCCGTGCACTTCCTGATGTAAGGGACGGTTTAAAACCGGTACAAAGAAGAATTCTATATGCAATGATTGAATTGAATAATGGTCCTGATAAGCCCCATCGTAAATGTGCCCGTATTGTCGGTGATACCATGGGTAAATATCATCCTCATGGTGATAGCTCTATATATGAGGCCCTGGTTAAGCTTGCGCAGGATTTTTCAACCAGGTATCCTTTAGTGGATGGACATGGAAATTTTGGTTCTGTTGACGGCGACGGTGCTGCAGCAATGC
This sequence comes from Clostridiales bacterium, assembly GCA_012518975.1. Lineage (GTDB taxonomy): Bacteria > Bacillota > Clostridia > Lachnospirales > Lachnospiraceae > Mobilitalea. Next base: position 3,034 of record JAAYRC010000048.1, on the reverse strand, counting down.
GTTATACAGAAGCAAGATTAAGTAAAATATCTATGGAGATGCTTTCTGACATCAATAAGGATACAGTTGATTTCAATCCTAACTTTGATGAGACTGAAAGAGAGCCTGAAGTATTACCCTCTAGATATCCCAATCTTTTAGTAAATGGTACCTCGGGTATAGCAGTTGGTATGGCAACTAATATTCCTCCTCATAACATTAAAGAAGTTATAGATGGTGTACTAAAAATTATAGATAATCAAGTTGAAGAAGATAGAGAAACAGAAATAGAAGAGATTTTAGAGATAATAAAGGGGCCAGATTTTCCTACAGGGGCTGAAATTCTAGGAGTAACAGGAATTGAAGAGGCCTATAGGACTGGAAGAGGTAAAATTAGAGTTAGAGCTACAACTGAAATAGAAACTTTACCTAATGGTAAACCTCAAATTATAGTTACAGAACTTCCCTATATGGTTAATAAGGCAAGACTTATTGAGAAAATTGCTGACCTTGTTAAGGATAAAAAGGTAGATGGTATTACTGAGCTTAGGGATGAATCAGATAGAAATGGTATGAGAATAGTAATTGAACTTAGAAGGGATGTTAATGCTAATGTTATGCTTAATCAATTATATAAGCATACCCAGCTACAGGATACCTTTGGGGTTATTATGCTTGCACTTGTTAATAATGAACCTAAAATTCTTAACATCCTTCAAATGCTGAATTATTATCTTGACCATCAGAAGGAAGTAGTATCAAGACGTACAAAATATGATTTAAATAAGGCTGAGGAAAGAGCTCATATTTTACAAGGCTTATTGATTGCTCTTGATCATATTGATGAGGTTATTAAGATAATTCGTGGTTCTCAAAATGGTAACATTGCAAAAGAACGATTAATAGAACGTTTTGGATTATCAGATGCACAAGCACAAGCAATAATAGATATGAGGCTTCGTGCACTTACAGGTCTGGAAAGAGAAAGACTTGAAGCAGAATTTGCAGAGCTTCAAGCAAAGATAGCAGAATATAAGGCTATTCTTGCAGATGAAAATAAGCTTTTAGCTGTTATAAAAGAAGAAATCACAATTATTAGAGGCAAATATGGTGATGACCGAAGAACAAAAATAGGCTTTGATGAATTTGATATATCTATGGAGGACCTAATTCCAAATGATACCACACTTATCTCCATGACTAAGCTAGGATATATTAAGCGAATGACAGTAGATAATTTTAAGAGTCAGCATAGGGGTGGTAAGGGAATTAAAGGTATGCAGACAATAGAAGATGATTTTATTGAAGATCTATTTATGACTAAGAATCATCATTATATTATGTTCTTTACAAACCAAGGAAGAGTATATAGATTAAAAGCATATCAAATACCTGAAGCTAGTAGGACTGCTAGGGGAACAGCAATTATCAATCTACTCCAGTTAATGCCAGAAGAAAAAATAACTGCAGTGATTCCTATAAAGGAATATAAGGAAGATCGTTATTTATTTATGGCAACAAAAAATGGTATAGTCAAAAAGACTGTAATAAAGGAATATGAAAACATTCGAAAATCTGGTTTGATTGCAATTAACCTGAGAGAAGATGATGAACTAATTGAGGTTAAGATTACTAATGGTAAAAAGCATATATTCTTAGTTACGCAAAATGGAATGTGTATTAGGTTTGATGAACAGGATGTAAGACCTACGGGAAGGTCATCAATGGGTGTTATAGGAATGTCTCTAGTAGGAGAAGATCAGATTATAGGAATGCAGTTAGATACTCAAGGAGACTACCTTTTGTTTGTTTCTGCTAAGGGTATGGGTAAACGAACAAAGATAGAGGAGTTTAATACACAATACCGTGGTGGAAGAGGAGTAAAATGCTATAAGATTACAGAAAAAACAGGCGAGGTTGTAGGTGTAAAGGCTGTTAATGAGGAAAATGAAGTAATGCTAATTACAACTGAAGGAATCATTATTCGCATTATGGTAAATGATATATCCATGCTTGGAAGAATAACCTCCGGTGTTAAGTTAATTAATCTAGATGATAAGAAAGTGTTTGTTGCAAGTGTTGCAAAGGTAAGAGAAGATAGTACGGTTATATCTGATGAAGAGGTTATTAAGAATCTTGAGAAAGAATTAAATGAGGAATCTAATTTAGAATTAGATTCAAATACAGATGGAACCAAAGAAAATGAGATTTCCGAGTAAGTAACAAAAAAATTATACCAGAAGCCAACTTAGCTGGCTTCTGGTAATAAATATTGGTAGAAGATTGAAAAAAACTATTAAGATATAAAATGCGAACAAAGTATAGAATATGAAAACATGAAAAAAACATGGTCAAATTAGTTGACAAAAGAAATGGTATTTGTTATACTAACTTTTGTTTCAACACGAATTAATAGGGCAATAATATAATAGAAAAATTTAATTTAGAATCTGGAGAAATACTCAAGAGGCTGAAGAGGCGCCCCTGCTAAGGGCGTAGGTCGGGTGACCGGCGCGAGGGTTCAAATCCCTCTTTCTCCGCTATAAGTAAAGGTCTATTTTGATGTCTCATCAAAATAGGCCTTTTGTGCAGTAATTACTATATATAAGTAAATACTAAAAAGATATACTTATATAAAAGCCTGCCAACTTATAATTATATGAAATATAATAAATATTTCATTATTGTTTGTTTTTGTAGTTTAATTGGATAATACTATATATATCTTACAATATAATATATATAGTTCAGGTCTTACCTATATTCTACAATAAAGAATTTCAAAAATTCTAGAAAATTAGAACAAAAAGTTGTTGACAAAGGTAAAACCGTATGATATTATTATTTTTGCTGACGCAAGAAAGAACATCGCGAACAGCACAAAACAAAAGATACGTAAACCCATGTAAATTGGGCATTTACGAAATCACGTACCTTGATAATTGAACAGTGAAACAACCCTGAAAATTCTAAAAAACAGAAGTCTTTCACATGGGACTTCAATAGATTTTCATTATGACAAACCAGACAAACTTAAGGGGTAACCCTAAAGGAT
>JAAYRC010000251.1 GCA_012518975.1 Clostridiales bacterium | reverse complement strand
TACGACACTCCATTTCTGCACAAAACTTATGCGAAAAAGTTTAAGTTTGACATGTTTATTATCTTATGTTTATTATATCATATTCTTATATGATTTTAAAAGGGTTTTATTTTAATGAATTAAGGAGGTTTTTATATGATTTATGATGTGATTATTATTGGTTCGGGTCCTGCAGGATTAGCGGCAGCTATTTATGCACAAAGATCAGAATTAAATAACATAGTTATTGAAAAAACAGGATTTAGTGGAGGTCAAATCATTAACACCTATGAGGTTGATAATTATCCAGGAACTCCAGGTATAAGCGGATTTGATCTTAGTGCCAAATTTAGAGAGCATTGTGATAGGCTAAATACAACTTTTATAACTGGAGAGGTAATAGATTTTAAATTAGAAAATGATATTAAGCTAGTAACCTTAGATGATGGAAGCCAGTATCGTTCCAAAGCAGTGGTTATTGCGACGGGAGGTTCTCCCCGTCATCTGAATGTTCCTGGTGAGGATAAATTTTCAGGACTGGGTATATCCTACTGCGCGACCTGTGATGGGGCGTTTTATAAGGGCAGAACAGTTGCTGTTGTTGGTGGTGGAGATGTGGCAGTTGAGGATGCGATTTTCCTGTCTAGAATTGCCGAAAAAGTATATGTGATTCACAGGAGAGATGAATTTAGAGCTTTAAAAAGCAGTGCAAACAAGCTCCTGAGTTTAGATAATGTAACAGTACTGTGGGATAGTGTTGTAGAAGGAATTAATGGATCAGAAACAGTAGAATCTCTGGACATAAAAAATGTCAAGACTGATGAAAAATCTAATATAGAAGTGGCAGGAGTATTTATAGCTGTTGGTTATATTCCAAGTTCCCAGGTATATAAGGATATCTTAGCTACAGATGAACAGGGATATATTATTGCTGGTGAAAGTTGTGAAACCAATGTTCCTGGTATATTTGCAGCAGGGGATATTAGGACTAAGGATTTGAGGCAGATAATAACTGCAGCATCAGACGGTGCTAATGCCATTACAGGTGTAGAAAGATATTTAAATAATATTTAATTCAAATTATTATAGTACAATTAAGTCTAATAAGTATGAAAACTTGTATTTAACTATGTTTTTATCACATTATTCTACAATAATTAATTGACACCAAGTATATGATTTGCTATAATTGTTACTACAGATGTAATATTTTCGTAACAATTGTCTATTGGTAAATCCATTTGCATTTAGTGAATGAAGAGTTTTGCATGCAAGACTTGGGAGGAAGAACAGATGAGAAAATGTCAGGCTTTTAAGTCTGCAATATTTGCAGCATCAGCCTTAATGTTTTTATCTATTACTAATTCAAATGATATAGTATACGCTGAGGAGTTAACAGGAGTCGAAATTGGTGTTGCTGGTATATCAAAAACACTTAACGATATCTACACTTGTGGTGATAATGAGGTATGTGAAAAGGTAACGGATTTGTTTTATGCAGAGATATATTCACCATTGGCCAACCTCGGTGTTTCTGTAGCGTCTAACTACGTTAATGTAAGAAGTCATCCGTCTACTGATAGCGAAGTCGTTGGAAAACTATATAATGGTTGTGCTGCAGAGATTCTGGAATGGCTTGAAGGGGACTGGGTTAAGATTGAATCTGGTGATGTTGAGGGCTATATTGCATCTAATTATCTTGTTACAGGTAAGGATGCCGAGAAAATGGCTGATGAACATGCAAAGAAGTTTGCTACAGTTACCACTCAAACCCTAAGGGTTCGAGAAGAACAAAGTACCGATTCTAGAATATTAGAGCAGATTCCATTGGGATCACGATTTCCTGTAGTGAAAGAATATGATGAATGGGCAGAAATACTTATTAGCTCCGACGATGAAGGAAGAGATTTTACAGGTTATGTACATAAGGATTTTGTGGATATTGAGATTATATTTAAGGAAGCAATATCTATAGAGGAAGAACAAAGAATCATAAGACAGCAAGAAGAGGCAGAAAGGGCCGAGGCTGAGAGATTGCAACGCTTGGCTGAGGAAGAAGAAAGAAGACGTAACGAGGAGGCCAGAAGGCAGGAAGAGGCTAGAAGAAAGGCTGAAGAGGCTAAAAAGACTGAAGAGAAAAAGTCAGAAGAAAAGTCTTCAACAAGTTCAAGTAGTGGAAGTGCCACTGGAAAAGAAATAGCGGAATATGCTCAGAACTTCGTTGGTAATAGATATGTTTGGGGAGGGGTAAGCCTCACAAAGGGTGCTGACTGTTCTGGATTTGTATATACATTATATCAGCAATATGGATATAAACTCGAAAGGACTTCTCGAGAACAGGCAAAAACAGCAGGTAAAAAGATTAGTCTTAGTGAGCGTCAGCCTGGAGACTTATTATTCTATACTAATAACAGTGGAATTGTAAATCACGTTGCCTTATATATTGGCAATGATAAGATTGTACATGCTGCAAGTTCTAAGCAAGGAATCATTATATCGCCCTATAATTATCGAAAAGTTTATTGTATAAGAAGGGTTATAAATTAATACTAGATATTAAGGACCGATTTTTAACATCCAACAGTAATTGGATATTTAAAAATTGGTCTTTTTTTGTAACAAGAAGATATTCCTATTAAAGTAAGAAATGGTCTGCTAAGGGTTAATAGAAAAGTTGGTCTTATATATCTATGATAATATAAGTTATATTGAAAATAAAAATTAGGATATTTATTTGTATATTGTCTATTCAAGAGATGTTCAATTATGATATATTGATTCAACTTTCATAAAGTTTTGAAAATTGATTTAATTTGAGAAATTCTCTTAATAATATAATTCAACAAAAATCATAGTAATGGCCTATTGACAAAGTGCGATATGGTAATCTTGCACAAAACAGCTTAATTAAATTACATAAATTGGATATATTGAAATTTGCAATAAGTTTTAAATAAAAAGTTATCAACATAAAAAAGCCCCTATTTTTGAATAAAAAGAAGTTATACACGGGTTTATCCACATTATCCACATTTGGAAACTACTCTTGTCGCATGAAAAAAACATGTCAAGGTCGAAAATCCGTTTTGTTACTTATGATATATTGACAAGTTAAATAAAAAAGTCATATTTTATACTTGACATTTATATTGTCGGAAAATATCTTTATTACAAAGAAATTAACTAAACTTTAACGAAAAAAGTATGAAAACATAGGAATTTGTTGTCAAAG
>JAAYRC010000010.1 GCA_012518975.1 Clostridiales bacterium | reverse complement strand
GGAGATATGTCACCCAGCTTGCTTTGTGCTCTTTTACGATAAAAGCCACCATCAACAAGAACAGCTGTTTTCATGATTTCCTCCTTATAATGAAAAAAGTCCTAGGTTCGGCACTACCCTTATAGTGGGTGGCTTACTGCTAGGACATTATTAACTGTGTAACTTTATGTTACACCATTATATTATGCCCTAAAACAGAAAAAGTCAATACATTTTGTGTAAAAATTATTGATTTTAGTAAATAAATTATTATATAGTAAGAAAGTTATCGGTTAATTATAGAACGATTTTTGTTATGCATTTGTTCAACAATATTTTACCATAATATACCTTGTTTTTAAAGCTTGTTATTTGTTTAAGCTAAAAAGAGCTGTCCACTATTATCTAGTAGGACAGCTCCACTATTAACATCTACTTCTTCTTTACCTTATAATACACTTGATATGGCTCATAGCCTATATCTCTTATTCTTCTTAGCTGGATTACTGGATCTTGATTCTCTGTTTTAAAGAAGTACCTCCATGCTCCCCATTCCCTTTCATTTTCCATCACTATTTCAGATGATATATCATCTCCATCTATAAAAAGTATTCTCTCTTCTTCGCTTATGCCTGCAAGTACTTCAGGTCCAAAACGAAAGGCACCAATAGTATTATCATCCGGTAGGGGTATGAATTTTATACCTATAGGAAGAATTACACTAACCCTATCGCCTTCTTTCCATATACGGCTTATCCTATAAAAGCTACTACTATCCATAGACTTGCCATGAAGCTCATCATTAAGGTAAATTGTAGCTTCCGACATTAGCCATTCAGGTATTCTAAATGCCAGTGTTAGGTTCTTAGAATATGACTTTTGTATAGTAAAATCATATTTTCTATAACTAGGCATATTCTCATGGCTGGAGGCAATATCATTAACCACTTGCATATTACCATTCATAAAATCTTGATTTTGGATAATAGTAATATCATCTTCATCAATTCTGGTATTTAGTTCTGAACTTAGGTATTGGGCCACATATATAATATCCTTATCTTGATAATATATGCCCCTATTTAGAGCAGCATTGACCTGAACCATGGATCCGTGACAGCAGAAGAAGCTGTCAGTTTCCTTACTCCAATCTTTTCGCAGGCCTGCCTTCATTGGCAAGAAATAGGTTAGTAAACCAGTGCTTGGATTATTATGCTTGTTGCCTGTAAGCCAGTATTCCTGATAATAGGCCTGGGCCATGATGCCGTTGTATAGATTATATTCTATATATTGAAGATATTCTGGTTCACTGGTATGACGGAATAAAAAATCTGCTAATCTCATCATATTATATACTGTACAATGTTCTTGATTTTTATCTCCAAGCCTTGCCTTCATCTTATTCTTAGGCATCCAGACTTCTCCTGAGGTCTGTCCCCCTGTAGCTAGGTAGCCCCTATCTGTAACAGCGCATTTCCAATATACATGGACAATATCCAGCCATTTTGTGTCCCCTGTCACTTCATATGCTCTAGCACAACCCAATACCTCAGGTATAGTTGTATTGGCATGCATATTCGTCAAGGGGTCCTTACCCTCCAACAAGGGTTCGAATAACCTAGCTCGATAATATCGGTGGAGTAGTGTTTTATATTTTTCATTTTCTGTAATATGTAATAGGTCAGCCCAGACCTCAAGCATACCACCAGTCTCAAAATCTAGAATATCATCAAATTTCTCTCTAGTAAATGTGCCACTCCACTGAACAAACCAATCGGCAAACCTATCTGCTATGTCCAAGGCCTTTTTACTATCAGCATAAATATACATATCAACTAGGCCCATAAAGATCTTATGAAGATTGTACTGAGGTGCCCATATATGCTTACCATTTGCTATCCAGTGAAGATATTTCTCGGGTATAGGCCCAATCCACTGTCCTCCATTATCCTTCTGGCATTCTTCTAGCTCATTAATAATAAGGTCTGCTTTTGCCTTTATGTCTTTATCTTTGCTAGTATGATAGTGAATTGCAGCAGCTGATAGCCAATGTCCAAGAAAGTGTCCCCGAAGCTGACATACTGGAGATTCCCAGCCTGTATGGGCATCTGCTGGAACTTCTCGAGCGGTAAACCTGCCTGCCTCCACCCTATAATTTAGCAGCAAATTATCTGAGCTTAACTTCATCAGGTATTCTTTATTGGCTTGTTCCCTGCGCCTAAGTTCACTGTCATGTATCTTAACCTTAAGTCCTTTTAGTTCATTCATGGCCAATCTCTCCTTATATATTAATCTTAAAACAATATGTCTTAATTATATCAAAATGACCTAGCAACATGAATAGTAAAAGGTATAATTATGTATGAAAAAGTCATATAGCTATTGTGTTCTTTTATGGCATATTATATAACTATAGTAAGGAGGTCTTAGAATGAGGATTCTTTCTTTTGATGTCAACAAGCAATTTTCATATCGTTGGTGTGGAAAATTCCAGTCACCTACACCAGAGTGGATGCATCTTACTAGGCAACTAAGAGATTTTGAATTGATGGTTGTAACAGAGGGT
>JAAYRC010000250.1 GCA_012518975.1 Clostridiales bacterium | reverse complement strand
TCTGCTGGCAATATTGGTTTCTCAGCACCTGGTTCAGGACGGGTATGGGGCCCAATGTATGAAATATTCGGATGGGTTCCTGCATTAGAGATAGACAAAGCTACTTCAGACCATCAGGGTGATGAGGTTTCTGTTGAGGCTATAGCACAGAGTAATCCCGATTGGATATTTGTTTTAGATCGTGATGCATCAGTATCCTCAACAAGTGATGCAGTTCCTGCCCACGACGTTATTGATAATTCACCTGCTCTTCAAAATATAAGTGCTGTTACTGAAGGAAAGATAGTATATGCACCAAATGATACTTACACAAATGAATCTATACAGACTTATCTAGAGTTATTTGATAAGCTTGCAGATGCTTTAGCCAGATAGCAAAAGGAGTGTAACCTATTGTCAACATACACAGCAAAAAAGGTAAGCGGGTCTGTGAAATCCCATACCCAAACCTATAACCACAATAAAATATGGACAAAATCTTTTATATTAGCAGTCATTTTTGTCATTATATTAGGAGTAATATCACTGTTTACAGGAGTATATGATATATTCGGCCAAGAGGATGGAATAAGTATGATTTTCATAACTCGTATACCAAGAACAGTTTCATTAATGCTTACTGGGGCCGCCATGTCAATATCAGGACTTGTGATGCAGTTAATTACACAGAATCGTTTGGTTGAATCAACCACTACAGGAACTATAGAATGGGCTGGTTTGGGACTTGTTTTTGTATATCTAATATTTCCAGCCCCGACTTTAGTACAAAGAATGACTGGTGCAATAGTATTTTCTTTTATAGGTACTATGATATTCTTTCTATTTTTAAGAAAAATCAGGCTTCGGTCATCCTTAGTTGTGCCTATTATAGGGATGATGCTTGGAGCAGTAATCTCTGCAATTTCCACTTTTATTGGATTAGTATTTCAGATGACGCAAAATATTGAAACATGGTTTGTAGGTTCTTTTGCATCAGTACAAATTGGAAGATATGAATACCTATGGATTATAGTTGTGGTTACCCTTGTTATTTTTATCTATGCTGATAGATTGACCTTAGCGGGACTTGGAGAGGACATAGCAACAAGTCTTGGAGTTAATTACAATAGGATAGTTATTCTTGGTACAGGTCTTATATCTTTAGCAGTTGGTATTGTTGCAGCTGTTATTGGTAATCTACCATTTTTGGGTTTGATTGTGCCAAATATCGTATCAATGTATAGAGGTGATGATCTTAGAAGTAATCTACCTTGGGTATGTGTGCTAGGAATGGGGACGATAACTCTTTGTGATATAATTTCTCGAACAATTATAATGCCCTTTGAAGTACCTGTATCCTTGATACTAGGAACTGTAGGGGCAGTGGTATTTATTATTATTTTACTAAAACAAAGGAGGGCAAGATGAGATCAGCCAGGGCTTTTCGCTCTAAGAAAGAGGAAAGACGGTATTTTATCATACTGATAACATTGATAGCCTTAGGTCTTCTTTCCTCCTATGGACTTCTTGTATATAATAATCCGGTTCCCATAGATTCTCCTTCTTTCATACCTGTTGTAAGAAGAAGGATGGTAGCTATAGTTGCAATGGTTATAGCTGCTATATGTCAAAGCTTATCAACCGTTGCCTTTCAATCAATTACTAATAATAAGGTTATTACCCCCTCTCTATTAGGCTTTGAAGCACTATATGGGACAATCCAAACAAGTACTATGTTTTTCTTAGGTGCAGGTGCACTTATAAGCTTTAGTGGACTTCAATCATTTGTATTTCAAGTAATCCTAATGGTTTTGATGTGTTTATTACTTTATGGATGGCTACTATCTGGAAAGTACGGTGATTTACAGCTAATGCTTTTGGTTGGAGTAATTATTGGAACTGGCCTTAGGGCTTTGTCATCCTTTATGAGAAGACTACTTGCACCATCAGAGTTTGATATTTTACAGGCAAGATTATTTGGGTCTGTTAATAATGCGGATTCAGAAAATTTTGTAATAGCAATTCCTATTGTAGTAATTGCAGCCATACTTATTTTAGGCTCTTCAAAGAAACTAAATCTTGTTTCCCTTGGAAAAGATGTTTGTACCTCTTTGGGAGTAAAGCATAAGTCTAATGTGATTTTAATTCTTGTGCTAGTCTCAATATTGATGTCAGTCTCAACTGCTTTGGTTGGTCCACTTACCTTTTATGGATTTTTAGTGGCAAGCTTAACTTATCAAGTTGCTGGCACCTATGATCATAGATATATATTTCCAATGGCTCTTGCCATAGGATTTTTGATAATAACTGCAGCTTACTTTTTTATGTATCATATATTTGCTGCACAGGGAGTAGTTTCAGTAGTTATTGAAATGTTTGGTGGACTTATATTTTTATTTGTAATTCTAAGGAAGGGGACTTTATGATAAAGATTGAAAATGTTAAAAAGGCATATAGTGATGAGGTAGTCATAGGGCCCTTGAATATTAATATACCAAAAGCAGGAATCACTTCTTTAATTGGACCAAATGGGGCAGGAAAATCAACAGCCCTTTTGATGATTGGAAGGCTTCTTGGTATGGATGAAGGCATGATAAGGGTGGCCAATATGGATGTTAATAAGTGCAAATCATGTGATTTGGCTAAGGTGTTGACTACTTTACGCCAGGAAAATCATTTTATTACTAGACTTACTATCAGGCAATTAGTTGGTTTCGGAAGGTTTCCTTATTCTAAGGGAAGATTGTCTAGACAAGATGAGGATATAGTCTCCAAATATATTGATTTTCTTGGCTTACGCGACCTTGAAAATAGATATTTGGATGAACTATCCGGTGGTCAAAGGCAAAGGGCCTATGTAGCTATGGTTTTATGTCAAGAGACAGAATATGTACTCTTAGATGAACCGCTGAACAATCTAGATGTAGCAAGGTCTGTTCAAATGATGGAGCATTTAAGGCAGGCTTCTGATGAATTTGATAGAACCATTTTGACAGTTATGCATGATATCAACTTTGCTGCAAAATACTCTGATAGGATTTGTGCCATGAAAGACGGGCAGATTGTTGCTTTTGGAACTGTGGATGAGATAATGGATTCAGAACTTTTGACAGAAGTTTTTGAAACAAAGATAGACATTATCCAAGGTCCAAATGGTTTAATAGCTACTTATTAATTATGGAAGATAATATTTTAAGCTTAAAGTGATTTTAGTAGATTACTTTGGGCTTTTTCTTGGTATTATAAATAGAATGAAATATTTCTTAAGGGACTAGGTTTATTAAAGTCCCTTTTTATGCTATAACTAATATAGTGAAGACTGATGTTAATAAATGTTTTTATGCTAGTAGGTTTAGGAGGATTAAAGAATGAATATAAAAAAGATTACTATAGTAGGTATGGGTGCATTAGGAGTAATGTATGGTGACTTTTTTACTAAGAAGCTAGGTGAAGGAAGCCTTGAATTTGTTGCTAATAGTAGCAGGATAGATAGATTTACAAAAGAAGGGGTATTATGTAACGGTAGGTCCTGTGATTTTACACTTGTTGATGAGGAGGAAGAGGGCAAACCCGCTGACCTACTTTTATTTGCAGTTAAGGCTAATAGCTTAGAGTCAGCAATTAGGAGTGTCAAAAACAAGGTGTCTAAAGATACTATTATCATGTCCTTGTTGAATGGAATATCTAGTGAAGATATAATAGGGAAGGCTTATGGGATGGAGAAGATAGTTCATTGTGTTGTACAAGGTATGGATGTTATTAAAGCAGACAACAAAGTAACTTATTCTCAATTCGGACAATTCTGCATAGGGATTACAGAAAACACATTAGACAAAAAAAAGAGGCTACAAGCTGTAATAGATTTATTTGATAAGGTGGGTATGCCTTATACATTAGAGGAGGATATTAAGCGAAGGGTTTGGAGTAAGTTTATGCTTAATGTAGGGGTAAATCAAGCGGTTATGATTTATGAAGGCACTTATAAGACAGTTCAAAAGCCAGGAAAAGCAAGAGAACTAATGCAAAATGCTATGAAGGAAGTAATTATCCTAGCAGAAAAAGAAAATATAAATATAACTAAGGAAGATTTTGATTATTATGTAAAGCTTATTGATAATATGAATCCAGATGGAATGCCATCAATGAGGCAGGATGGTTTAGCCAAAAGGAAATCTGAAGTAGAATTATTTGCAGGGACAGTTATTGCCTTAGCTAATAAGTATAAGATAGACCTACCAGTAAATCAGTGGATTTATGAGACTGTAAGGGAGATGGAAAGCAAGTATTAGAATAAGCCAATAAGTATCCAAATACATCCTACAAATAATTATAAATTAATGTATAATAGACATAGATGAATAAAAGTATATATAATTGATTGTTTTATTAGATAAACTGATGGAGGCCATAAATATGAAACAGAAAAATCACATTTATATTGCGATTGATCTAAAGTCATTCTATGCCTCAGTCGAATGTATTGAGCGTAATCTTGACCCTATGACCACTAATCTTGTAGTGGCAGATGAAAGCCGTACTGAAAAGACCATATGCCTTGCTGTGTCACCATCTTTAAAAACATATGGGATACCAGGAAGACCAAGGCTCTATGAAGTTGTTCAGAAGGTTAAAGAAGTGAATAGACAACGTGAGAAAAAAGCACCTAATAATGTGTTTACTGGTGCTTCCTATAATGATATTGAATTAAAAAAAGACCCTGGATTATCACTGGATTATATAATTGCACAACCAAGAATGTCTTATTATATGGACTATAGTACTGAAATATATAATATTTATCTGAAGTATATAGCGCCTGAGGATATCCATGTTTATTCAATTGATGAAGTATTCATAGATGTGACTAATTACTTGAAGACCTATAATCTATCAGCTAGAGACCTAACTATGAAGATAATACAGGATGTTCTTCAAACAACCGGAATTACTGCCACAGCAGGAATCGGAACAAACCTTTATCTTGCTAAGGTTGCTATGGATATTGTGGCCAAGCATATTGTACCTGACAAGGATGGTGTCAGGATTGCAGAGCTAGATGAGATGTCTTATAGACGTATACTTTGGTCACACCGCCCATTGACAGATTTTTGGCGGGTAGGAAAAGGATATGCGAGGAAGCTAGAAGACCACGGTATGTTTACTATGGGAGATATAGCAAGGTGTTCAATAGGTAAGGAAAATGAATTTCATAATGAAGATCTCCTATATAGGCTATTTGGAATAAATGCTGAGCTACTAATAGACCATGCCTGGGGCTTCGAACCATGTACAATGGCTGATATAAAGGCCTATAAGCCCAGTGTTAAAGGCCTAGGATCAGGTCAGGTCCTCCAGAGTCCATATGATTATGATAAGGCAGGCTTGATTGTAAGGGAAATGACAGACCTTTTAGTTCTTGATTTAGTTGACAAGGGGTTAGTCGCAGATCAGTTTGTCTTAACAGTTGGCTATGATATCTGCAATTTGACGGATCCCAAGATTAGGGATAAATATAAAGGACAGATTACTACAGACGCATATGGAAGGCAGGTCCCAAAGCATGCCCATGGAACTGTGAATCTAGAAAGACCAACATCATCTACTAAGATAATTATTGAGGCTGTTATGGACTTGTACAGTCAGATAGTCAATAAAAATCTATATATAAGAAGAATAAATATAGCTGCAAATCGTGTTGTAGATGAAAGAAGCATAGAAAAAACAGAATCCTTTGAGCAACTTAGCCTCTTTACTGAGCAAAGCAAAAAGGAAGAAGAAACTGCCGCCCTAGAGCAAGAAAAAAAGATGCAACAAGCAGTACTTGACATAAAGAAAAAGTTTGGAAAAAATGCCATAATAAAAGGTATGAACCTGAAAGATGGAGCTATGGCAGTAGAACGGAATAAGCAGATTGGAGGGCATAAGGCATAGCATGTAATATTAGTAAGATAATTCTTCATTACAGTTTATTATTTTGTTGAATCAGGAGTAATTTATGAAAGAAAATTTTAATTGTACACATGAGTATGATGATATAATTAATCTACCCCGACATGTATCTACTTTACATCCACCTATGCGGATAATTGACCGTGCTGCACAGTTTTCTTCATTTGCTGCATTGACAGGATATGATCTTGCAATAAAAGAAACAGCAAGGATGACAGAAAAAAGGATAGACTTAGATGAGCATGCAAAAGTTGTACTAGATGAAAAACTTAGAATCATACAAGAACATATAAATCATGAGCCTGAGATTACAATAACATATTTTCAACCAGATGAAAAAAAGTTAGGAGGAGCTTATGTTTCTATATCCGGTATTGTAAAGAAAATAGA
>JAAYRC010000047.1 GCA_012518975.1 Clostridiales bacterium | reverse complement strand
TAGAAAGCTATCCCATCTAGGTTTTAAAGAGGTTGTCTTAACTGGAATCCATATATCTTCCTATGGCTCTGATAGGTTAGATAAGGCAGAGGACCTATACAAACATATGCCCTTGGCTTCATTGATTAAAGCTATTAGTGGGATCCAAGGTATAGAACGAATAAGGTTAGGTTCTTTAGAGCCTAGCATTATAACAGAAGAATTTGTAGAGGTCATATCTCAGATAGAAGAGTTTTGTCCGCATTTTCATTTATCATTGCAAAGTGGTAGCAATTCCGTTCTAAAGCGTATGAATCGCAAGTACACTAGAGAGGAATACGAAGAAAAGGTGAATTTGTTAAGAAAATATTTCGACAAGCCAGCATTTACAACTGATCTTATAGTAGGTTTTCCTGGAGAAAGCCAATCTGAGTTTGAAGAAAGCTTAGAATATGTACAAAGGATAGGTTTTTCAGGAATTCATGTATTTAAGTATTCAAAAAGAGCAGGCACAGTAGCTGCAAAAATGCCAGAGCAGATTCCAGAGGAGATCAAAAACATAAGAAGCAATATATTGATTGACCTTGCAGACCAGATGTCAAGAGATTATAAAACTATGTTTCTTGGCAAGATAGAAAGAATATTAGTAGAAGAGGAAATCCTATTTGAGGGAAGGCGGTATAAACTAGGCCATAATGAGAGATACCTAAAGTTTGCCACATTAGTAGATGAGGACAAGACAAACCAGATTATTAGGGTTAAAGCTGTGGGAAACTTAACTAAGGATATATTATTAGCCGATATAATATAATGAGAAGGCAAGATTTTTGCAATTGATATGGTAGAAAAAACCATAAATTATATTATAATAAAATAATCTAATTGAGTTTTTCCCATATTTATATTAATATAGTAGTTAAGCTTACATTTTCATTGTATTTAAAAAATATTAGTTTAGCCATAATATAAACGCTTGTTCGGCTTTGTGTTGATATATGCTTCAATAGATGGTATAATATGTTTTAATAGTATATATATGGCCACTTATAATAGTGGAGGTAGCAGGATCAGTAACCCTATTTGGGAAGGAAGTGATTCAATGCGTAAGATTAACAATACACAATATTTTAATGTGCAAAAGGATACTGAAGCATTCGTAGCGGATGTAATACATCAAGTTTATCTTGCTTTAACTGAGAAGGGATATAATCCTGTAAATCAAATAGTAGGCTATGTAATGTCAGGTGATCCGACATACATAACAAGTCATAAAGGGGCAAGAAGTCTAATTATGAAGGTTGAAAGAGACGAGATCATAGAGGAATTATTAAGATATTATATTGATGGGGTATTTATCTAGATATGAAATGAATATGAGGGAGATAGGATTATGAGAATCATGGGGCTAGACTATGGTTCCGTGACAGTAGGCGTGGCAATAAGTGACCCACTTCTATTAACTGCACAGGGGATTGAAGTAATTCATAGAAAACAGGAGAACAAGCTTAGGAGGACCTTGGCTAGGATAGAAGAACTTATTACCGAATATGGGGTATCAAAAATTGTTGTAGGATACCCAAAGCATATGAATAACTCTATCGGAGAAAGAGCCATAAAATCAGAAGAATTTGCAGATACTCTTCGTAGAAGGACAAATTTAGAGGTAATTCTTTGGGACGAGCGACTGACTACTGTTGCTGCAGACCAAGTTCTTTCTGAGGGAGGACTTAGTTATAAGAAAAAAGCCTTGGTGATTGATAAGCTTGCAGCAGTGCTTATTCTTCAAGGATATTTGGATAAGCTATATAATCAGAATAAGTGATTTGAATAATATCCTCAGTATTTATTATTATAAAGGTATAGAAAGGTTAGAATATTTTATGGGAGATAGACCGAATGAGATAAGCTTTACAACAGATGATAATGAAGAAGTTGTATTTCAAGTAATAGACCAAACTAGACTTGGTGGAATAGATTATCTTTTGGTTAGTACAAGAGATGGGGATGAGGAAGAAGCCCTTATCCTTAAAGATGTATCGGAGGCTTCTAGTGAAGAGGCCATTTATGACATAGTAGATGATGATGTAGAATTTGCTATGGCAGCAGAGATTTTTAAAGAATTACTAGATGACATAGAACTTTATTAAATGCATTGATATAAATTAGATGAAATTGGTGATGATATGCCTAATAATCAAGAACAATTCAAGGCTTTACTTAGGACGAACGGGCTAAAGGTAACAAACCAGAGAATAGCGATTTTAGAGGTACTAAGCAATAGGCCGGGCCAACATCTGACAGCAGAGGAGATATATGACTGTGTCAGACAAGACTACCCGGATATTGGCTTGGCAACTGTATATCGGACAATTCAACTGTTATCGGAGTTAAACCTTATTGATAAACTTAATTTAGATGATGGATACGTAAGATATGAAATTGGCGCAAGGAGTCAACAAGAAAGTTGCCACCATCATCATCATTTGATATGTCTTGAATGTGGTAATATCTATGCTTTTCAGGATGATCTACTTGAGAATCTGGAGGAACGAATACACGAAACTACGGGATTCAAAGTATCTGATCATGAGGTTAAGCTATATGGACATTGCAAGGAATGT
>JAAYRC010000249.1 GCA_012518975.1 Clostridiales bacterium | reverse complement strand
TTTTAGGAGGATAATTCCTCCGTTGAACTCTACCAAAATAATTTAGTCTTTTAGGAGGAATGATGATTTCTAAACAAAAAATATTAATAGTTGATGATGATGTAAATATTGCTGAACTTATTGCACTGTATCTAACCAAGGAATGCTTTGACACTCTCATTGTCCATGATGGAGAATCGGCAATTAGGGAATTCAACTCTTATCAGCCTAACTTAATCTTGTTGGATCTTATGCTACCTGGAATCGATGGTTACGAAGTATGTAGAGAGATAAGAAAGACCTCCAAGGTGCCTATTATTATGCTGTCTGCCAAGGGAGAAATATTTGATAAGGTATTAGGACTAGAGCTTGGTGCAGATGATTATATTATTAAACCCTTTGATTCTAAGGAAATGGTGGCCAGGGTTAGGGCCGTTCTTAGAAGATTTAATCCCAATACTGATACAGAAATCGAACAAAAGCCTACTGGTGACTATGTAGCCTATACTGATTTAATCATTAATCTAAGTAACTACTCTGTACAGTATCTAGGTGAAAATATTGAAATGCCCCCAAAAGAGCTAGAGCTATTCTACTTTCTAGCCTCCCACCCAAATCAAGTGTTTACAAGAGAACAGCTTCTTGACCACATTTGGGGCTATGAATATTATGGAGATACTAGAACAGTTGATGTCCATATTAAAAGACTTAGGGAAAAGATAAAGGACCACAATGATTGGAGTCTTTCTACAGTATGGGGTATTGGCTACAAATTTGAGACTAAGAACTTAAGAAGATAAAAGATTTTTTATAGAAAGCAGGTGACTACCATTAAAAAAACTATATGGTCAAGGCTTATTGTGTGCTATCTTGTCGCCGTTTTAGCGGTCTTTATGTTATTAAATACCTATGGGATGAACCTGCTAGAGAACAAACTTAAAAGAAATCAAACCAATCTTCTCTTTAAAGAAGCTTCTTTAATAGCCACAGAGTATAAGGGTAATTTCTATAAAGGAGACAAAACACTAAACGATCTTGCCCAGCAGTTTACCTCCATTGACAGTTACTTGAATATCCGTGTCTGGATTGTAAATAAGGATGGCAGAATTGTTGCTGATTCTTCTAATGTGAATCACCCTCCTGATATGAATTTATACGACTTAGACCCCGACTTTTTGAATATGACCTTGTCCGAGAATACTATACTAGAAGGTCTACTCTACGAGCCGATGCTAAGCGTTATACATAGGGTGGATTATAACTTTCAGCTAAGAGGATATATTGTACTTCATTCACCTATGAGGGATATTGAAGATAAGGCTACTATATATCTTGATGTGGTCAATATATGCTTCCTTATATTCTTCCCCTTCCTGCTATTGATATTTTTATATATATATATCCTTACAGTAAGACCATTGAAGAGACTTATAACAGCAGCTATGGAATACAGTGCTGGTAATTATAATTATGACCTAAAAGCTACGGGACTTAGCGAATACAGAGACCTTAGTGTGGCCCTTTCCTATATGGCAGATGAAATAAGTAAGCTTGATGATTATCAAAAGAAGTTTGTTGCTAATATATCTCATGATTTTAGATCTCCACTGACCTCAATAAAAGGCTATGCTGAGGCTATCATGGATGGCACGATTCCTAGTGATATGCAAGATAAATATCTTGGTATAATTGTAGATGAAACTGATAGACTAAACAAATTAACATCTGGTCTACTAGAACTTAATAGGTTTGATACCAAAAGCACGCTTCTTGATATCGTATCCTTTGATATTAACCAAATCATCAAAAAAACTGCTGAAAGCTTTGAGGGGGTCTGCAGGAGTAAAAAAATTACTCTTAACCTTATATTCTCAGCCACTAGCACCTATGTTGATGCAGATATAGGAAAGATTCAGCAAGTACTATACAATTTAATAGACAATGCTATTAAGTTTAGCCATAATAACAGCGAGATTAAGGTCTCTACTGAAGAAAAAGGAGATAAGGTATTTATATCTATAAAAGACTATGGTATTGGCATACCAAGGGATTCTATCAAAAAGATATGGGACAGATTCTACAAAACAGACTCTTCTAGAGGTAAAGATAAAAAGGGTACAGGCCTAGGCCTGTCCATATCAAGGGAAATAATCCAGTCACATAATGAGAATATAAATGTAATTAGTACAGAAGGAGTAGGAACAGAGTTCATCTTCACTCTTGCAAAATCAGGGGATTAAAAAACGAGCTAATAGACTATAATTAACCCGTTCTACTCAGATTATTGATTTAGTTTAGGTCATCCCAACTATAGAGTTGAAGCTTACCCTCTAAGCTCATCCCCTGGAAATTATTTTGCCTAAGAGCCTCATATAAAACAATTGCAACGCTATTACCAAGATTAAGGCTCCTAATATCTCCCATCATCGGAATGCGAATACAATTCTCTTTATTAGTAAGTATAAGCTCTTCTGGAATTCCAGCACTCTCCTTACCAAACATTATAAAGCAGTCAGGTTCATAGCTTACATGGGTATAAGCTTGGGCTGCTTTTGTTGTAGCCATATATATCTTTGGATAATTATTTCTCTTTAAAAAATCCTCATAATTGTCATACACTATAAGATTTAGGTCATTCCAATAGTCTAGTCCTGCTCTCTTAATTTGTTTTTCATTTAATCGAAAGCCCATAGGTTCGATCAAATGAAGCTTTGTACCAGTTGCTACACAAGTTCTACCTATATTGCCAGTATTAGCAGGGATCTCTGGTTCTAATAAAACTATATTCATAATTATTTTCCCTTAATTGCAATGCTTACTTCTATTTTTTTATCACCATCATATGTAAAAGGAATACATATGCTTTTTGTATAGGTATGAGTAAAAGACATGGTACCCTGTACTATAGTTGGGGGTGTTATATCTATCCCAATACCCCTGTTAGAGTAAATTGTTGCTGCGTTTCCAAGAATCATATTACCAAGCTCACTAATAGCACTCATTGAAAATTCGTCCATTTCTGTAACTGGCATCATAATCATCTTAGACGCAATATCACGGGCAATATCAAAAT
>JAAYRC010000248.1 GCA_012518975.1 Clostridiales bacterium | reverse complement strand
GTACTAGTGGTAACCTTTATTGCAGTAGTTCCTGGAGCACTACCCTGCATGGCATTTGCTGTTAAGCTAAGTGCAGGAGTAGGACTCTGTATAGCCAGTCTTATAGATTTCTTATCAGCAGTGCCTCTCTCAAAACTTATGTTAAGTACCCTGCTATTGCTATTAGGTAAGCTGTTTAAAACACTTGAATCCAAGGTAACATTTATAATATATTCCTTACTAGGGTCAAGAGGGGTCTCTATATTAGATGAAGTTGTAAATCCAATCTCCCTAGTACCATATTTTATTGATTTTATACCAGTCTCATAAGGTATCTTACCGATTTTATTAAGCTTTATACTAAAGGATATACTATCTGTAACCCCCTTAACAAATGTATAAGACTGTACTTCTATATCTGGTACCGCTGGGTATTCAACTTTATATTTTTTATATGTAGAGGCTAACTTAAAGTCTACTGCTGGTGACGTTTTAGTCTCAGCCTTGGCCTTTATTTCCTTTTGCCTAATATAAATCTCACTACCCTCCACAGCCCTACTTGAGAGTATCCTCACTGCTGAACTTCTTGAAATTGTAGTCCAAGAAATCTTCTTTACATCAAAGTCTGTGCCGGGCTTTACTATAGCATATTGATATGGATTATCATTGGAGGCCGAAGGAATAGTTATTGAAACACTTGCTGAACCATTATAGGACACATAGATATTAGGGTCCTTATCGTCGACATCCTCTGGAATTGGTGTTGTTATTATGTCTCCAGTAAGTATACGTTGCTCATCCAAATGAATTTCTCTTATCTTGGATGCGGCAGCTCTTGCTGTTGCGTAGTCTCTTATCTCTATAATCATACTAGGGAAATTAGTCGTCAGCCCATCTCTAGTATTATTAACTATCTCTTTTAAATCCACATTTTTCTTTGACCTATCCGTAACCTTAACCCAATCTGAGGTGACCCCATCATAGGTAACCCTATATTCTTTACCATGTTTAATATCTGCTGTAAATCTATTACCATCAATACCTACAACAGAGGGAGAAGCCTTTTTTGTAATCCTAAGCCTTACTTCCTTACTAACTCTTCTTCCTTTTGTACCATCAGGATGATTAGTATCATTCGTTACATCATTGACTGCTTTGATTCTAAAATATAAATTAGCGCCCTTGATTTGAAGCTTCTCAAGTTGGGCTACAGTAAGAGTAGAGGTGTCCTGCCAGGAACCATTTTCCCCTTTTCTCCACTCAAGATCAGTAATGTCTATTGGCCGTTCTCCTGTTCCTGCAGAAGACATGATATTTAACAATGTAGCAATTGAATCTGTCTTAGCTAGTCCAGCCATTCTATCATAGCTAATAGATACTTCCAGCTTTTTCGCTCTTTCCCTAAGCACAACCCTACGTACTACATTACCCTCGCCCCTAATCACTAAAGCCTGGTCACTTGTGTGGGGTAGCCAGGAGAAATCTATAGATGTAGTATCACCTGAGTCTGCTGGTATAACCTCCCAAGAGTTTCTAGCAGCATCATTTTCTGTGGCAAAATAAATCTTTGCGTTGCTATTATTATTGACAATGATATTCTCTTCCTTGTAGTCCACTTCATTAATAGTAATTGGCTCCGCCCCATAAGCTAGGCCAGTATTAATAAGCATTAAAAAAGTAAAAAGGATGCTAAATGATAGAAATATTTTGAGT
Organism: Clostridiales bacterium; assembly: GCA_012518975.1. Taxonomy (GTDB): domain Bacteria; phylum Bacillota; class Clostridia; order Lachnospirales; family Lachnospiraceae; genus Mobilitalea. The sequence continues at coordinate 42 of JAAYRC010000248.1, read as the reverse complement.
TTACCGGTACTAGTTCTTTGCATATGTATTCCTCCTTCTATT
>JAAYRC010000247.1 GCA_012518975.1 Clostridiales bacterium | reverse complement strand
TGTTCAGCTTGACTAATCTGCTTATCATGTATTTTAACATATCTTGTCTTTATAAGAAAGATATATTATTCTATACATGGATTTTAGCTTATAGGATATGTTTTCCTTATTCATATAATAAAACAAGGTACCCGGTTGGGAAGCCCAGCCGGGTACTAAAGCTACTTTAATTTTAGAAGCAGTCATCTAACAATTGGAAGTAGGCTTGTGAATGAACACATGCTGGACAAATCTCCGGAGCCTCATCTCCCTCATGTACATAGCCACAGTTTAAACATTTCCAGAAGACTTTATCTTCCTTTTTGAATACACTACCGTTTTCTATATTCTCTAAAAGTTTGAGATATCTTTCCTCATGATGCTTTTCTACTAAAGCTATTAGCTCGAAGCGTACTGCTATCTCCTCAAATCCTTCTTCTCTAGCTGTCTTAGCAAATGCAGGATAATCTATATTAGCCTCCTCATGCTCTCCAGCTGCAGCTGACTTTAGGTTTGCTATAGTATCACCATAGGCAAATGGATATGTAGCATTTATATCTACAGGAGCAGGATTCTCACCATCAAGATGCTCTAGTGCAAGCTTCATGAATACCTTTGCATGCTCCTTCTCATTCTCAGCTGTTTCCATAAAAATATTTTGAATTTGCTTATATCCTTCTTTTCCAGCAACAGAAGCAAAATAGGTATATCTCATCCTAGCCTGTGATTCTCCTGCAAATGACTTCATAAGATTTTCCAATGTTTTTGTTCCTCTTAAATTCTTCTTCATCAATATACCTCCTATTTTATATAATAATTAATACTTTCTTTATTAATTAAGCTAAGAAAGTGAATGGATAAACAATCCACTTCTAAGCTTAGGCTCAAACCAGGTGGACTTTGGGGGCATAAGCTTATCTGCATCTGATACCTCAAACAACTCATCAATAGATGTTGGATACATAGAAAATGCAACCTCCATATCCCTCGAGACCCTATCTTCTAGCTCCTTTAAGCCTCGGATCCCTCCGATAAAATCAATTCTATTATCCGTTCTAGGATCTCCAATACCTAAGATTGGTTCTAACAAATAATCTTGAAGAATAGATACATCCAGAGACTTAACTGGGTCATTATTATTTAGGATCTCTTTATTAGCTTTTAGGCAATACCAGCTTCCATCAAGGAACATTCCAAACTCACCCTTCTTCTTGGGCTCATATGGTCCATCCTCATGCTTTTGAATATCAAAACCCAATTTAACCTTTTCAATAAACTCTTGGCTAGAATATCCATTCAAGTCCTTTACAGCCCTATTGTATGGTAGTATCTTGAGCTGATCGTGGGGAAATAAGACACTAAGGAAACTATTAAACTCCTCTTCCCCAGTATATCCAGGGTTTTCATCTCTTCTTTTAAGTCCAACCTTGACTGCTGATGCAGACCTGTGGTGACCATCGGCAATATATATATCCTGGATTTCTGAAAACCCATTCTTTATGGCCTCAATATGTTTTTCATCAGATATTCTCCACACATGATGACCTATACCATCTGCAGATGTAAAATTATAAAGAGGAGCTTCCTTCTTTGTCTTCTCTATCACATCATTTATAGTCTTATGTGATCTATAAGCCAGAAAAATAGGACCAGTCTGGGCATTACAGATATCCACATGCCTTATCCTGTCTATTTCCTTATCCTCTCTGGTTTTTTCGTGTTTTTTAATTACATTATTAAGATAATCATCTATAGAAGCGCAGGCTACTAGACCAGTCTGTGATCGCCCTTCCATAACGAGCTCATATACATAATAAGATTCCATATCTTCTGTTACAAAGCTTCCGTCCTCAATCATACCATTAAGCAAATCACGGGCCTTTTCATATACCTTGGTATCATATGTATCAACCTCATCAGCAAAATTGGTTTCTGCACGGTCGATTCTCAAAAATGATAGGGGTTCCCTGATAATCTCTTGCTTAGCCTCAGCACGGTTATACACATCATAAGGTAATGCCGCAATCCTTGATGCAAGATCTTGTGCAGGCCTAATACATCTAAAGGGTTTTACATTTGCCATTATTCATTCTCCTTGTTTAGTTATCATATATTTAAGCTCACTTACTATACTAAATTAATTAAGCAATATTTGCAAGTCATCCTAATTCTTTTTAAATTATTTTATATAATCTTCATAATTATCTAATACATTACTTTATATCAACTATTAACCAAGTTATTGATATGTATAATCATTAAATAATCATACTATAAGGAAATAGAGCGCCTTACCAGGAATATTTCTCCCGATAAAGCACTCCATCCTATCCCCATGGCACTTATAAAAAGTTTATTTAATCACTCTAACTTTAAGTACTCCATTTATTTCATTAAGCTTTGAAACCACTTCACCATTCACATTAGTGTCTACATCTAGAATAGTATAAGCATATTCACCTTTGCTTTTATTGACCATATTAGCAATATTTACATCTAATGCAGCAAATGACCCAGTAAACTGTGTTAGCATCTTTGGAATATTTCTGTGTAATATGGTAATACGTCCCTTAGTAGTGCATTTACCCGCATCACAGTTAGGAAAATTAACTGAATTAATGATATTTCCATTATCCATGTAATCCACCAGCTGCTTAACAGCCATCATAGCACAGTTGTCCTCTGATTCTTCAGTGGAAGCACCTAGGTGAGGAATGGCTATTACCCCTTCCATACCTGCTGTCTTGTCATTAGGGAAATCTGTAACATATTTGCCTACCTTGCCAGACTTTAGTGCAACTTCTATATCCTTATCATTAACTAAAAGATCTCTTGAGAAATTAAGAATTATAACTCCGTCCTTCATCATCTCAATAGATTCACTATTAATCATTTCCTTAGTATTATTATCTGGGTTCTCATCCTCAATTAGGGGGGTATGTACAGTTATATAATCACAATCTCTGTATATTTCCTCCCTAGTCTTTACATGGATGACTCCTCTAGATAAGTTCCAAGCACTGTCTACTGAAATAAAAGGATCATAGCCATATACTGTCATTCCTAGATGAGTAGCTGCATTAGCTACTAATACCCCAATAGCACCTAGGCCAATAACACCAATCTTCTTACCCTTGATTTCAGTTCCAGCAAACTGCTTCTTACCTTTTTCAACAAGCTTACCAACACCAGCTTCATCTTTGATAGTCTGTACCCAGTTAACACCACCAATGATATCACGGGATGCTAGCATGAGACCAGCTATAACCAATTCCTTAACGCCGTTAGCATTAGCCCCTGGAGTGTTAAACACTACGATTCCCTTTTCAGCACATTTATCTAGGGGTATATTGTTAACACCGGCACCAGCCCTTGCTATAGCCTTAAGATTGTCTGAAAACTCCATATCATGCATCCCTGCACTTCTTACTAGGATTACATCAGCTTCTTCTATATTATCAGTTTTATCATAGGTATCTGGAAACATATTTAATCCTATTGGAGCAATCGGATTAAGGCAATTATATTTCATTTTCAAATTCTCCTTCCATTATACAGCTTACTATAGGTTTTCCTCTTCAAATTTCTTCATAAAGTTTACAAGAGCTTCAACACCCTCATAAGGCATAGCATTATAAATACTTGCTCTCATACCACCTACACTTCTATGTCCCTTAAGATTTTCAAGACCTGCTGCCTTAGCTTCCTTAACAAACTTAGCATCAAGTTCTTCATTACCGGTTATGAATGGTACATTCATTAAAGAGCGGTCCTCTTTTGCTACTGTGCCCTTAAATAGTTTGCTCTGGTCTAAGAAGTCATAGAGGAGCTTAGCCTTTTTCTCATTCTTCTCCTTCATAACCTCTAGTCCACCCATGCTCTTAATCCATTTAAATACCTTTCCACAAATATATATACCATATGCAGGAGGTGTATTATATAGGGATTCACTATCAGCATGAATCTTATACTTAAGCATGGTAGGTGTTCCTGGCAGAGTATCCTCTGTTATTAAGTCTTCTCTTATTATAACAATCACTACACCAGCAGGTCCTATATTCTTTTGAGCTCCACCAAATAAAACACCGTACTTAGTAACATCAACTGGCTCTGATAAGAAACAGGAGGATATATCAGCTATAAGAGTCTTTCCCTTGGTATTTGGTAGGTTTTTGAATTTAGTTCCATAGATGGTGTTGTTCTCACATATGTAAACAAAGTCCGCATCCTCAGAAATAGGAAGGTCTGAGCAATCTGGAATATATGAAAATGTTTTATCTGCCGAAGATGCAACTATATTGGCTTTTCCATATAATGCCCCTTCCTGATGTGCTTTCTTAGCCCACTGTCCTGTAATAATATAATCTGCAACCTTATTCTTCATAAGGTTCATAGGAACAGCTGCAAACTGCTGTGAAGCTCCTCCCTGAAGGAAAAGTACCTTGTAGTTATCAGGAATATTCATCAATTCCCTTAAATCCTTCTCTGCTTCCTTAATAATGCCATCATATACCTTAGATCTATGGCTCATCTCCATTACGGACATACCGGAGTCCCTGTAGTTAAGCATCTCATCTGCCGCTTCCTTTAATACAGGCTCTGGAAGCACGGCAGGTCCGGCTGAAAAATTATAAATTCTTCCCATTTTCTAATCCTCCCTCAAATCGCTTTTAATATATTTAGTGTTTTATAGCTTTAGCTAAGTAAAGTATTGTTCTAATTATAAAACTCTGTTATTTTTTTGTCAATATCAAATGACAAAAAGGATGGGATAAAGTTTCAATATTTTTATTGAAACTTATCCAATCCTTCCACAGGGTTACTAACTTTCTAAATCTTCCTCTGAGAATACATCTTGTATTGCTGCTCCAGGAGCAACCATTGGCCACACCTTCTCATCACAATCAATTACACAATCAATCACTACAGGTTGATTTAAGCTTATTGCTTCCTTTAGAACCCCTTCTACTTCCTCGATCTTGGTTATACGATATGCCTTTGCACCCATGGCCTCTGCCAACTTAACAAAATCCACCTTATCATTTAAATCAGTATGTGAATATCTCTTGTCGTAGAATAGGGTCTGCCATTGGCGTACCATACCAAGTACTTTGTTGTTTATTACCAATTGAACAATCGGAATATTATAACGGGTAGCTGTCGCTATTTCATTCATATTCATCCTAAAGCATCCATCACCTGCAATATTAACTACCGTAGCATCAGGCTTTCCTACCTTAGCACCTATAGAAGCACCTAGTCCATAGCCCATGGTTCCAAGTCCTCCAGAAGTAATAAAGGTTCTTGGTGATGTGTATTTATAATACTGTGATGCCCACATCTGATGCTGCCCTACCTCGGTGGATATAACAGCCTTGCCATCAGTAATTTCATATAGTTTCTCAATTATGTAAGGCCCTGTTAGGATATCCTTACGATAATTTAATGGGAACTTATTCTTTAACTCAGCGATATAGTCTAGCCATTCTGTATGGTCTTGCTGGTCTAGCATAGCATTTAGCCTTTCTAAAACCTCCTTAACATCTCCAACTATGGACTCATGTGTTAAAACATTCTTATTTATCTCTGCTGGATCAATGTCTATCTGAAGAATCTTAGCCTTACGGGCAAACTTTTTAGCATTGCCAGTAACTCTATCAGAGAATCTTGCCCCTATAGTAATTAAGAGATCACATTCTGTAATCCCAAGATTAGAAGCCTTGGATCCATGCATACCAACCATACTGGTATACCTAGGGTCTGTTCCGTCAAAGGCACCCTTACCCATCAATGTATCAGCTACAGGCGCGTCTACCTTATCTACAAATTCCTTCAACTCATCATAAGCATCAGAAATTACAGCTCCACCACCAACAAAAACAAATGGCTTTTTAGACTTTTTAATCATTTTATAAGCCTTCTTTAAATCCTCTTCTCTTATGCTCCTGGTGTCACGTACAATTGGAGCTATCTCAACCCTTTCATATTTGGTTGTATTTGTAGGTGCGGTGACATCCTTAGTAATATCTACAAGAACAGGGCCTGGTCTTCCTGTCTGAGCTATCTTAAAGGCTCTTCTCAAAGTATCCGCTAACTTGGTAACATCTTTGACTATAAAGTTATGCTTTGTTATAGGCATTGTAACACCAGCTATATCAACCTCCTGGAAGGAATCTCTTCCAAGTAAATTCACTGCCACATTGGCTGTAATAGCTACCATAGGTACACTGTCCATATAAGCAGTAGCAATACCTGTTACAAGATTGGTGGCTCCTGGGCCAGATGTGGCCATACACACACCCACCTTACCTGTTACCCTTGCATATCCGTCTGCAGCATGGGCTGCACCCTGTTCATGAGAAGTAAGAATATGCCTAATTTCATCACTATGCTTATATAACTCATCATAAATATTTAAAATAGCACCTCCGGGATATCCGAATACGGTGTCAACACCCTGCTCCTTTAAACATTCAACAACAATCCTTGAACCTGATAATTCCATACTAAAACACCTCCATTAATCTGCTTTAGGAACCTCTAGGATGGCACCGCGGTTACCTGAAGTAACCATTGCCGCATAACGTGCCAAATATCCTGTCGTAATTTTAGGTTTACGGGGTTGCCATTTTGCTCTTCTTGTTTCAATTTCTTCCTCAGAAACCAGGAAGTCTAGCTTATTATTATCTATGTCTATACTGATAATATCTCCTTCTTCAACAAGGGCTATATTGCCACCGACAGCAGCCTCAGGTGAAACATGACCTATACAGGCTCCTCTTGATGCACCTGAAAAACGACCGTCTGTTATTAATGCAACTGAGGAACCAAGTCCCATGCCCATTATTGCACTAGTTGGATTAAGCATTTCTCTCATACCAGGTCCACCCTTAGGTCCCTCGTACCGGATAACAACAACATCTCCTGGATTAATCTTTCCACCAAGAATTGCCTCTATTGCATCCTCCTCGCAATCGAATACTCTGGCAGGTCCTTCATGCTTTAGCATATTATCTGCTACTGCAGAACGCTTTACTACACCTGAATCTGGCGCTAGGTTACCCTTTACTATTGCTATGCCTCCTGTTTTACTATAAGGGTTATCAATAGGTCTTATAACCTCATGATTATAGTTTTTACAGTTTTTGATGTTTTCACCTACTGTTTTACCAGTTGCAGTTATTAAATCAGTATTTAAGAGTCCCTTCTTACTAAGCTCGTTCATGACAGCATAGACACCCCCGGCCTCATATAGGTCTTCCATATGAGTAGGTCCTGCTGGTGCAAGATGGCATAGGTTGGGGGTCTTACCACTTATTTCATTAGCTATATCAATATTTAAATCAAAACCTACCTCGTGAGCTATAGCAGGAAGATGTAGCATAGTATTAGTTGAACATCCCAGTGCCATATCGACTGTAAGTGCATTTAGAAAGGCCTCCTTAGTCATAATATCGCGAGGACGGATATCCTTCTCTAGAAGCTCCATAATCTTCATACCTGCATGCTTGGCTAGTCTAATTCTCTCTGAATATGCTGCTGGTATGGTTCCATTTCCCTTTAGCCCCATACCTATAGCCTCTGTTAAGCAATTCATGGAATTGGCTGTATACATACCGGAACATGATCCACAGGATGCACATGCCTTATTCTCATACTCTTCCACTTCCTCAGCTGTCATCTTGCCAGCACTATATGCTCCCACAGCCTCAAATACACTTGATAGGCTCTGTTTGCTACCCATAACCCGTCCTGCTAGCATAGGGCCACCACTGACAAATATAGTAGGAATATTAAGTCTTGCAGCTGCCATTAGAAGGCCTGGTACATTTTTATCACAATTTGGCACCATGACTAGGGCGTCAAATTGCTGAGCCATAGCTACTGCTTCTGTAGAGTCAGCAATCAAATCTCTAGTTACAAGAGAGTATTTCATACCCTGATGCCCCATGGCTATTCCATCACAGACTGCAATAGCTGGAAATACCATAGGTGCCCCACCAGCCATAGCTACACCTAATTTTACGGCATCAACTATTTTATCCAAATTAATATGACCTGGGACTATCTCATTATATGAACTTACAATACCAATAAGTGGCTTATGTAATTCCTCTTTAGTAAAACCCAAAGCATTAAATAATGACCTATGGGGTGCTTGTTGTATTCCTTTTTTTACAGCATCACTTCTCATAATAAAACCACCTTTTTATTTATTTTAAATTATATGTCATCCATTATATACAAATTGTCGCTTTAAAGTAGTACAGTATATAATAAAGGATTTTCCAAAAAAAATCAATGACAAAATGATTTTTCTTTTATTCTGTTTTTTTTACTCATTAATTTATAATCTGACAATAATTTGTATTGATAAGAAATAAGATAAGTGATACTATTTTAATTATGAGATATGAACTATTAAACACATGCTACGAGAGGTTGATTTTCTTAATTCCTTTCAAATCTAGCCTAGAAAGGTTTGTGTAAATGAATTTAGAAAAAAGGAAGGCATTTATATTAAATGTTATATATGTTGTAGTAATACTAGGGCTCGGATATATAGTAATAAAATATCTGTTACCTCTTTTAATGCCCTTTATTATCGGATTGTTAATCGCAGTAGTATTTCGCAAATTAATAGACTATATAGAAAAAAAGACCCATATAAAACGGACCTTTGTTGCTATCATTATCTTATTATTCCTATATGGCATTCTAGTATTTATATTAAGTGTAATAGGCTCTAAGCTATTTACATTTATTAAAGATGTGTTTGGACAACTACCTGACCTGTATAAGTATACTATAGAACCCGCTTTAGAAGACTTAACCAATAATTTTATGGAACAATTTCCTGACCTCAAACCTTACATAGAAGAGTTTATTCTAAACATTAGTGATACCATTTTCTCTTATATTAAAAACGCCTCTGCATCTGTCATATCTACTTTCACTGGTATTGCGGGTAGGCTACCCTCATTATTAATAAAGTTAATATTTACAATTGTATCCTCTTTCTTCTTTACAATAGATTATTACAAAATATCTGATTTTGTAATGAGGCAATTTAAAGAGGAACATAGAGAAATGGTATTAAATCTTAAGGATAAGGGATTAGGCACTATAGCAAAGTTTATTAAGGCATACTCTGCTATAATATCGATTACCTTCTTTGAGCTTTCTATTGGTTTTTGGATATTAAAAATACCCAACCCCTTCTTATTTGGTGCTATAATAGCATTTATTGATATATTACCTATACTAGGTACTGGTGCAGTCCTACTTCCTTGGTCCCTTATTGCACTTATTCTAGGTAATACTAAAATGGGTATTGGTATGCTTGTCCTATATGTTATAATCACTGCTGTCCGCCAGGCCATTGAGCCTAAGATTGTAGGACAACAGATTGGACTTCATCCTATAATAACCTTAATCTTAATGTTTGTAGGTGCACAACTGATGGGAGTGCTGGGACTACTTCTACTACCAGTCATTGCAACTATAATAAAGACTTTAAATGATGAAGGAACTATTAACCTTTTCAAATAGGAGTAAGAGCTGGTTTCATAATTGATGGCTAAAGTCTGTTATGAAACTAGCTCTTACTTTTTGGATAATATTAACTCTTAGCTAAAACTATCTCTTTTTCTAAATGTAGCACAATCTGTCTCATCAGAATCACTTGCATTTCTAGGCTCTACCTGTATTTGTTCAGCAGAGCAATGATCCCCATTCAAATAATATTCGCAGGTGTTTACAACACAACGAATTCCATCGTTAGGTTTATCCATTTTTCTAATTGCCATATTTTCATTCCCTCCAAGCTTAATATTTACATATATATAGTGTGTCTTAATAAAGAAAATATTCAGGCTTATTACTAGCAGTTTTGGAAAATTTTTAAAAGTCTTAGATAATGGTTGGCTTCTCTAAGGGTATGGTCTGCCAATAGGGGTAAGATTATTGATTTAATCTTACATTCCAAAAGTCCTTCAGTTCCAGCAGCCTTAAAATCACGGATATTCCTAGTCGCACGGAGACTGGCCTCTGTTACATTTGAATAATCACCCTGCATTGTCTTATCAATAGCTTCCTTAGCTTCACAGGTTAACTGGTCAAACTGTTTTCCAAAACAGTCTGCAGAATTAAATAATTCTTCTTCTGAAGGGTCTAAGAGTCCCCTGATGAATTTGGCATGCTCAGCCATAATCCTATTCCAAAAGGCTTCCTTCTCGAACATTTCTCTTTGGATATATATAATATCCCTTGATTGAAGTCTTTGAACTAATCGCCTATATAACTTAGCCTCTCTTAATATATGGTCAATTAGAAGTGGATAATTCAAGGTAAACATCTTACAACATAAAACATCATTAAGTATATTAGTTTTAAACTGAATAATACTATCAAGTAATGATAAAGCCCTTCTATTTAAATCAAATACTCTTCTAGCCAATGAAGGACTAAAATCGCCACCTGGCATTAAGTCCATTTCAGCCTTTGTTATCTTAGTCCTAAATCCTACTCCAGTATAGAATTCTGTTAGCTTCTCAGCATCTAGTGTATATTGAGTAACTATCTCCCCTGATTGTAATACTTCTCTGCTGATAACTCCATTAGCTAATTTAACACAATCATCTAGAAAATCAGCAAAGGCCATATTTAATTCTTCAGCCCTTTTAGTAAACTTTTCATCTCTAGGTGTAAAGCCCACTTGAAGAAAAAACGAGTGCTCTTTCATAATTCTTGCAAAGAATAAATGAAGCTCTAGGGACTGTCTGATAAAGTCTGCCCTTGATAACATAATAGCCTCCTTAATATAATTAATAATTCAAATCTATATATCCATCTACTGGTGTCTATACTCGAAAACACAGGAGAATGTGTATACAAACATACATCCTCCTGCATCCTCCTCTTATATCCCTGATATATCTCTTGAGGGAAGACATACCACAACTTATCCTTTGTTACCTATTCATTTTAAGTTTAAGGGAATTGAACTGCTATTCCCTCTGCCATCATATCTGCCATTTCCATAGCCTGTGTTTCTATTAAATCAAAATTGTCAATAGCTGACTGAAAGTTTTCTTCTAACATATCTGTTAAATGGCTTCCAAGTAATTCTAAGTGCTCCATCATCATGGCACTCCAATCCTCTGAATTCCAATTTGGATTGATACTTTCAAGAAACTCTGCTATCTGGTTTGCATTATCTATCCATCTTTGCCAAATGGTGTTTACTTGATTTGTTTCTCCTGCCTTTGCAGCATTAATCAGCTCTGCAGCTATAGTAATGTGATTACCAAATAGGTTTTCAAAAGTCCCTGCTGCCTCTTCTCCATAGAAAGCAAGTAGTGCATTGGCAAAATCACTTGCAGTACGAAGAAGTCTTTGAGTGGAAAATTCTAGTTCAGGAAGATCATAGAGAATACCTAGCATTACCATTCTAGTCCATACTACATGCTGTCCCCAAAGCATACGAAAATAATCCATCAAATCGGGTAACATCCCTATTTCATCACCCATCATATCATCCATTAAATCGTCTGATATATTACCGTTCATCATATTGCGGTCCATCATGTTGTTATCCATCATATTACGGTCCATCATATTGCGGTCCATCATATT
>JAAYRC010000246.1 GCA_012518975.1 Clostridiales bacterium | reverse complement strand
TAGGTAATTGCGAAACTTACCAAATCCTTGTTTCTTGTGCGAGTTAACAAATATCTATATTTAAGGAATTAGTTCATTTAAGAAAGAAGTCTTTTTACCAGTTCCACAGCTGACCCTGCATCGGGAGAATAACCATCTGCTCCAATTTCATCTGCATAATCTTGGCTTATAACAGCTCCACCAATTATGACTTTTGTATTAAGCCCAGCTACTTTCACTTCTTCTACTACTCTCTTCATCTCCACCATGGTTGTGGTCATAAGTGCTGATAGGGCAATTATATCTGCATCTTCATCCTTAGCCACACTAATTATAAGCTCAGTAGCAACATCCTTACCAAGATCAACTACACGATATCCATAGTTCTTTAGCATCAAAGCCACAAGATTCTTTCCTATATCATGAATATCTCCTGCAACGGTAGCAATTATAACTGTTCCTTTACTTTTTGTATCCTTCTTGCTATCAACTAACATGGGTTCAAGATAATCAATTGCAAGTTTCATAGTTTCAGCACTTGAAATAAGTTGGGGAAGAAAGTATTTTTGTCTCTCAAACAAGGTCCCAACCTCATTAATTGCGGGAATTAAGACCCTATCTACTATATCACTAGGACTATTATTAATACTTAGCTCTTTCTCTACTAAATCAATAATAAGCTTTTTATTGCCCTTTAACACTGCTTCAAATATTGCTTGCTTACTATTATCAAGGTTAAGATTCTTGTCAGATGGCTTATCTTGCTTATCAGATATACTTTCAGATGGCTTATTAGGGGCTTCCTTAACCTTACCCCAGATCTCCTCCACGTTATTTATATATCTTTCAGCAGCTCCTTCTTTACCAAGTAAAAGGTCAGAAGCAAATCCTGTATTCATAAGAAGCTTCTGTGAGGGATTTGCAATAGCCATAGTAAGACCAGCCTGCATTGCAAAAGAAAGAAATGTACTATTAACAAACTGCCTCTGAGGTAGACCAAAAGAGATATTGGATAGGCCAATAATAGTTGCCACTCCAAGCTCATCCTTACAGTATTTGATTGTCTCAATAGCATCTATGGCAGCATTTGGATTTGCTCCCACAGTATTTACAAGCCCATCGACTATAATATCTTCTTTGCTAAGGCCCATAGCATATGCTTTATTAAGTACCCTATTAATAATCTGCTTTTTTTCCTCAATATCCTTTGGCAAGCCTGAATCTGATAAGGGAAGTAGAATAAACATGGACCCATATTTTTTTGCTAAGGGGAGAAGTCTTTCTAACTTGTCCTCTTCATATGAAATGGAGTTAATTAAAGCTCGCCCTGGGTAAATTCTTAAGGCAGCCTCCATTACATCTGGATTACTGCTGTCAATTACAAGAGGTACATCAGTAACCCTCATTACTTCTTGAATCGCCTTAAGCATGGCTTCCTTTTCATCTATACCACTCATTCCCACATTGACATCAAGAAAATCAGCACCCTCTTCCACTTGATTATCTGCCATATCTCCTATAGGTGAAAAATCTCCCTCCCTAATACTTGCCTGTAGGGCCTTCTTTCCAGTTGGGTTGATTCTTTCACCAACTACCATAAATTTTCCACCTAATCTGATGGGTATGGTAAGCCTCTCTGTTGTCAATGCCCTATAATGAGTATTATTTACTCTAGGCACAGGCATATCCTTAACAATAGATACTAGTGATTTTATATGTCCAGGAGTAGAGCCACAGCAACCACCAATAATTCCTGCACCATACTCTACTAGCTTCTTCATTTCACCTGCAAATTCCTCAGGCTCCATAGGAAAGACAGTTTGACCTTCTAGCAAGAAAGGTATACCCGCATTAGGCTTTGCTATAATTGGAACATGGGCAATATCTTTCATCTGTCTTATAATATCGTACATCTTATCCGGTCCAGTAGAACAATTTACGCCAACAGCATCGGCACCCATAGCCTGCAATACAGTAATTGCAGTTATAGGATCAGTCCCATGTAGGGTTCTATTATTCTTCTCATAAGTCAAGGATACCATAACAGGAAGATCACAAAGCTCATGAGCTGCCAAAAGACCAGCCCTACATTCCTGCAGGCTCATCATGGTTTCTATTATAAAAAGGTCAACTCCCGCAGATAAAAGGCTTGTCATCTGCTCCTTATATACATCAACCAGTTCTTCGAAGGAAAGCTTACCATGAGGAGCTACCATTTCACCAGTCAAGGTAATATCTCCAGCAATAAATATCCTTCTTTGATTACCTGTCATTTCCCTATATTCTGCTATAGCTCTTTTACTAATATCAACCAATTCTTTATTAAAAAAGTCGACCCTATCCTCCAAATCGTATTCCCTCAATTTAATTCTATTGGAAGTAAAGGTTGGAGCAAATAAGATATCTGTCCCAGCCTCCAAAAACTCTAGCTGTAGGTCAACTAGCTTTTCTGCATTGTCAATCATCCACAACTCCGGACATATACCAGTATGCATTCCTTTTTTCTGCAGATTACTTCCCGTTGCCCCATCGAGTATGACTATCTTTGATTCTATCAATCTCTTAAACTCACTTTTTGTCATCAATACCCTCCAGTTTATACTTTGTTATTACATATAACCTATTAAGATAAAAAATCGTAGCTCCTATCAAAATCACAGAATATATAATATATAATAGTCCCCTTCCATAGAAAAATTGAATTCCAGCAAGTACACCCTTGCTAATCATTGCTAGAATCCATCCTATAAGAAGCTCATTTATATTCCACTTAGTCTGGTTTAATTCAACCATGGCAATCACAGCCTTTATTATTATTAATTCAATAGTTATCTCAATGAATACAAATAGAAAGTGATATGCTAAAGACTTTAAATATAAGTCTCTATGTACAATAATATAATAGGGCTGCTGCATTATAGCAAAATACAAATATATAGCACATGGTATCAATATCATTCCCAATATAAGTCCCTTATTATATCTTAATAAGATAAATGCCCCTATAAAGAGAAAGATAAATCCTAGTAGATCAGATATTATATCAATTCTAGGACTCCTACCTATCAAGTTGTTAATAATCGTTTCTTGTATGACTTGTCCTAAGTCTTCCACTGTTTCCATTGGTGGATAAGGATTTCCCACTGATATAGGTATATCTATTGCTAGTAACAAGAAACCAATTGCAATAAGAATGATGCCTTTTTTCATGATTTCCTCCTTAATTTTTGTAAATTTTACAGCATCTTTTTTGATTATGTCAATTATAGCTTATTATAAATAGTATAACAAGCAAAAAAAGGTTATTTAAAAACTCCTATATTAAGAATAATGCTATCATAAACAGCTAATACTGTAATTAGTTTTAATAGCAATAAAAATAAGGAAGGGTGAGTTTTTGTGATAAATAATTTTAATGGATATATAGATGCGGGAAGCCAATTTAATGCTGGACTTACTAGCTCTAGTCTAACTAATTTCTATTTTATGAATGAATCAGAAATGGAAAAACGACTAGATGGACTAGATGATAAAACCAGAAAAGAGGTACGCAAGCACATGGATGAGTTTCATACTCTAGAAGAAATGGAGATGTTTATTAAACAAAAAACCAGAGGTGGTGAGAATTAATATGTCATATGTAGCTCCTGCAATCAAGGAAAAATTCGAAACTCTGTCTGTTGATTTAAAAAATGTTATACTAGAGCGTAATGTGGAATTATATACTATTCATGACTTAATTGAGGTGTTAGATGAAATAGTGAAAGAGGCTGACCAAGACGGTGTGTAAGGCATAACTAAGGCACAGATTTATTTCCTAGTAATTAATAGGAGAATATCTGTGCCTTTTATTCGCTTATCTACATAGAATATCTGTTTATAATCTAATTCATTATCTAAATCATTGACAGGCTTTATAGTGTTCTTAATAAAAAAATATCTAATAAAACCACATTTATATAAGGTAAACAACACGATATAGCCAAATATGATATTATCCATTGACTTTGCTAAATTTTCATGATATTTTGACCTAAGGTTTATATTAATATAAGTAAATGAACGGAGAATAAACATGTCCACTAAGCGAAATATGCTTTTAAACAAATCTCATGATACAAACGAAAAAAAGGGATTTTATAAATTAGTATTTGCACTGGTTATACCCATGGCATTACAGAATTTAATTAATGTCGGCGTTTCTAGTGCTGATGTTATCATGCTTGGCAGGGTGAGTGAAACATCAATTTCTGCTTCTTCCTTAGCTAATCAGATACAATTTATTATGACTCTCATTACCTTTGGGATAACCTCAGGAGCATCAGTATTAACCGCCCAGTATTGGGGAAAGCAAGAGGTCCGTACCATAGAAAAAATATTTGGTATGGCAATGAGGATTGCTTTGGCTGTTGCCCTTATTTTTACTATCGCAGCCCTTATATTCCCTTATCAGCTAATGAGTATATACACTAGGGAAAGCGATGTTATAGAGCAGGGTGTCACCTATCTTAGGATTGTCTCCTTTTCCTATATATTAATCGCAATCACAAGTGTTTACCTAAATATAATGCGGAGTGTAGAGAAGGTAATAATATCAACTGTGGTATACTTTATATCACTATTAATTAACATAATTCTAAACTACATATTAATATTTGGTAAGCTAGGCTTCGAACCAATGGGGATAAAAGGAGCTGCTATAGCTACATTAATAGCAAGAATAGTAGAATTAGTAATTGTATTTTTATATGATAAATTATATAACAATGTTACTCGATTTAGGATTAAGGATTTATTCATACGGGATAAGCTAATTATGAAGGATTTTCTTATCTATACCATCCCAGTCATGCTTAACGAAATTGTTTGGGGTACTGGTACCTCTGCAAATTCAGCCATACTTGGACATCTTGGTAAGTCTGTAGTAGCTGCAAATTCAGTAACCCAGATAACAAGACAACTAGCCATGGTTGTAGCCTTTGGGGTGGCAAATGCAACCGCCATTTTAATAGGAAAAGCTATAGGCGAGGATAAATTCGATAAGGCAAAACTTTATGCAAGCCGATTTGTACGCCTATCTATAGTACTTGGAATAATTGGTGGATTCATAGTACTTGTCGCTTCCAGTATCGCACGGTCCTATCTAAGCTTAAGCGGAGAAGCCCAGTCATATTTAAAATTTATGATGATTGTAATGTCTTACTTTGCCCTATGCCAATCCTTTAATTCTACTCTGGTTGTTGGTGTTTTTCGTGCCGGAGGAGATACCAAGTTTGGCTTATTCATAGATGTAACCACCTTATGGGGGTGTTCTATACTCTTAGGCTTTTTGGCAGCATTTGTGTTCAAGCTACCTATTTATATAGTATATACTCTACTCATGAGTGATGAAGTAATAAAAATACCTATCACCTATAAGCGGTATAAATCTATGAAATGGTTAAAAAATATTACAAGATAATTAAGCTTTACTGGCATAAAAAGGACAGGCTCTATATTTATATAGAAAACTGTCCTTTTTGTATTAGAAAACACTATACTATTATGTAAGTAACTCTTTCTTGTAGTATAAAACTACCATCTAACCTTCCAGCGTTGGTTATATTCGCCATCTGGCTGGTCATTAGAATTACCCTTATTAAGTGTTTCCTCCTTTAATTGCATCTCCTTTAGCATCTGGCTATACAAATCTTCATCCATGGGAAATTCAATCCACCTATCCAACCAATCCGACATGTATGCTGCATTACTGATAGTCAAACCATATATACCCTCAAGGCCTGGCGCTATCAACCTTTCACCATATAGTATGGCATTGGTAAAATTCTGCAATATTCCAAGATGTCCTGTTTCAGGCTCTGTCTGGGAGAACTCATTATAACGAGCTTCTAGTTCTGGAAAGCTCTCCTTTGCTTGATAGCATATCTCTCTTTCATCAGTATCTAGCTGATAGAATTTTAACTTACCTTCCTCTATAACCACCTTACCTTTAGTTCCAGAATACTCCAACCTATTGGTTCCAGGATACTCACCAGTTGAGCTTATAAATACAGCGGATGCATTATTGGCGTATTCGGCAAGAATGGTTACATCATCCTCAACGGTAATGTTATGGTAGTGGCCATACTTACAAAAACCCCTTATCTTAGTTGGCATACCTGTAATCCATTGCCAGATATCAAGGTTATGGGGACATTGATTTAATAAGACTCCTCCACCTTCACCCTTCCACGAGGCTCTCCAAGTTCCTGAATCATAGTATGCCTGGGTTCTATACCAGTTGCTAACTATCCAAACGAACCTTTTCATCTCTCCTAGCTCTCCAGCCTCTACAAGCTTCTTTAACTTGATGAATAATGGATTGGTTCTCTGATTATACATAATTGCAAATATTCTACCCGATTTTATTGCAGCATGATTCATCTGCCTTACACTTGCAACATCAATACCCGAGGGCTTTTCAGTTAATACATGTAGGTTAGCAAAGAAAGCATCTATAGCAATGGATGGATGACTACTATGAGGGGTCGCAATTATTATGGCATCTACCAGCTCGCTTTCTATTAATAATTTATAATCAGAGTAAAGTGTCACCTCAGGACCAAAAGTCTCCCTTGCCCACTTTATTCTACACTCATCTATATCACATACAGCTGTAAGCTCTAGTCCATCTACCTTACCCTCAGATATACTAAGAGCATGGGCACTTCCCATATTACCTATACCAATAATTCCAATTCGTACTTTCTTCATAGTATCTCCTTTATAATACCACCAAAGAAATATAAGTTATAATTAATAATTACCAACACTTATATCATCAGAAGGAAGGTTTTCCAAAGCTGTTCCCTTCTCATAAAAACGAACTGCATTCTTAAGTAGGCCTTCAAAGGTGTAAAAATCATCTTCCTTAGATAAGGGAAGCCTAACAATTTCTTTTTTACATCCAGCCTTGTATATGGCTGAAATAAGTTCAATTGTCATTCGTCCATCTACACCTGTGATAAGAGGTCTTGTACTATTCTCTAACGCATTTAGGACATCCTCTATCTGGCCTGTGTGTCCCTCGTGTTTAAGGTCTGGTAAGGACTTATAGAATTCCTCAATCTTTTCAATCAGATCCTTATTACCCTCCTTAGTGGGGAAGCCATTAGGCCTTGATAATTCAGCCTTTACATCCCAAGGGGCCGATATCTTAGCATCCTCGCACTGAAGAACTATGCCCTGTTCTTCTCCATGATGCACCACTGAACTTGTAACCTGAGCCATACTACCTTCTTTATAACGAAGAACTGCTATTGATAGGTCTTCAACCTCTGAATTATCATGCATAACATTACCAAGCATGGCCATTACTTCCTCAGGTAATGAATCTTCAATCCAATTCAACATATCAATATGATGTACAGCATGGTTGAGAGTAGGTCCACCCCCCTCCTTCTCCCATAGGCCACGCCACCACAAATCATAGTAACTATGTCCCCGCCACCAATAGGAATTTACATGAGCACATCGAACACTACCTGCAATCCCACTATCAGCTGTTTTCTTCAACTTATATATAGAATTTCTAAAACGGTTCTGTGCAATACAAGACATTACAACATTATTTCTCTTTTCTGCCTCAAGCATAGCATCACATTCCGCAAGACAGGTTGCCATGGGCTTTTCAACTACAACATGCTTACCTGCATTCATGGAGTTAATAGATATCTCTGCATGGACATAGGGAGGCGTACATACATGAACTATATCTATCTTAAGGTCAGAGTCTAGCATCTTCTCATGATCATCAAATATCTCACAATCCAAATTATATTTACTCTTCAATGCCTCTGCCTTCTCAGGATATATATCACAGAGAGCAACAATCTTACACTTGTCTGGAAACTCCAATAAACCATCAATATGAATGGGAGCGATACCACCCGTACCCACTATTGCAACATTAAACATAACAATCATCCTTTCTATCTTCTATCTATTTAGGCAATTACAAAACTTACGAAAACCCTTGTGCCTTATGCAAGTTTTACAAGGACCATAAGCAGGTACTCTGAGACCGTCGGTACTTAGCTGCCGTACTTTGGCAGCTTATGTACCGCTACAAGGCGAAGGTAGCGAAAGTGTACCTGCCATGGTTTGTTAAACTTGCACTAAATCACAAAGTGCAGTTTTGAAATTATCTATCTCATACTAATCTACTAGCTTGCATCTGTGCCTTTACACTCAATTCAGCTGCCTTAAAAGCATGTTCCTGTGTCATAGCATTTTCAGTACGATTGATGCAATCAAGTATTAACTGACCAAAATAAGGGTATCCTACCTTTCCTGTAACCTCATAGTGTTCTTCAACCTGGTTATTTACAAGAAATACATGATTAGAAGTCCCATCCTTCATACCCACATTCAAGTATTTACGAAGCTCAATATAGCCTTCTGTCCCAAGTATGAAGGTACGTCCATCACCCCAAGAACTTAATCCATCAGGTGTAAACCAATCTAATCTAAAATACCCAGAAGCCCCATTATCTCCAGCTAATAGGACATCACCAAAATCCTCTAGCTCTGGGTATTGAGGATTATTATAATTGCCTACCTGGCTTTTTACTATACTTGCATCCTTAGCCCCTGTATAGAATAAGAACTGCTCTATCTGATGACTGCCTATATCACATAGGATTCCTCCATAAAACTCCTTAATAAAAAACCAATCAGGCCGGCTAGCTGCATTAAGTCTATGAGGGCCCATCCCAATAACCTGAATAACCCTACCAATTGCCCCTTCCTCAATTAGCTGGCCAGCAAATACTGCTGCTTCCACATGGATACGCTCACTATAATAAACCATGTATTTCTTACCTGTCTTCTTAACCATATCCTTAGCTGCCTCTAGCTGTTCGAGGGTAGTAAGAGGTGCCTTATCTGTAAAATAATCCTTTCCAGCTTCCATAACCCTCAGCCCTAACTCACACCGCTTACTAGTAACAGCTGCAGAGCAAACCAGTTTCACCTCAGGGTCATTTAATATCTCCTCCTCACTAGAAGCAACCCTTGTGCCTGGAAATGCATTAAGAAAGTTTTTTACCTTCTCTTTGTCTGGATCATAGACCCACTTTAAAGTTGCACCTGCCTCTGTCAACCCATTACACATGCCATAAATATGTCCGTGATCTAAGGCTACTGCAGCAATAGTAAATTCACCCTTGTCAACAACAGAACTAGGTATTCCCTTTGGTGCATAATTCATTCCATCAGCCTTATTCATAGCTATCAACACTCCTTTGTCTGTATTTTATTAATCTTTGAAATAGTGGCTTGCTAGTATAACAACTTGCATATATAGCTAAATATTCCCTATAAATTGAAAAATATATAAAAAGGGCTTGCTCTTTAATACTTATTAGTATAAAATCAAATTGTGACAATTACTATGGATAAAACAACTTGTTTTTTGCACAATACGACTTATTTGATGGAGGATAAAATGGAACGGGATAAATTTTTTCTTGCTCTTGATCAAGATTTGAGCTGTGAATATAAAAGTGGTAAGACCTATACCAGTAGCTATCATCACCATGACGGGTATGAGATATATCTCTTTCTAAAAGGAAAGGCTAACTATTATATAGAACAGAATTGTTATAATATGAAACGAGGTTGTATCTTTAATATACGTCCCAATGAATTACATAGGGTAGAATGCTTTGATCATAGTATATACGAAAGAGTCTCTATCACCATTCGCACACCTATACTCAAAAAGCTTTCTACTGGACAAACAGATCTTGCCAAATGCTTTTATAGTAGACCATTTGGTAAATCTAATCTTGCTTATCTTAATGAACATAAAATAAACGAGTTTTTGTTTATGGTTCATAAGGTGGAAAATTATATAAATTCAAAAGAATATGGCCACGATATTCTGACTATGTCCTATTTGAATCAGATACTTCTCTTCATCAATTGTCAGTTTCTTAAAAACACCAATACAAGCCATATTAATGCAATGCCACCTATAGTGAATAAAACTATGCAATATATAGATGAACATCTTACAGAACCCATAAGAATGGCTGATGTTGCAAAGAATATCCATCATAATGCCACATATATAAGCCGTTGCTTTAAAAAAGTCACAGGTGTACCCCTGCAACAATACATAATTTATAAACGCATTATCCTAGCTAAAAAGTATCTCACTGAGGGATATTCTCTAAATGATACCTGTAGGCTATCAGGCTTTAATGACTATTCTAATTTTACTAGAACCTTTAAAAATCAAATAGGCTGCTCACCGAAAAAATATCAGGAACAGCCCTTTTAATACTATTTTTAAATATATAATATACCTTTGAAAAACAATAATAATTATTATTGTACGTATGTGTATATATTATTATCGTTAGGGTTTAATGCAACACCCTTTATTTCAAATAATTCACTCAAGGTTACAAATGTGTAACCTTGGTCTAAAAGAGTTGGAATTATGATATCAAGTGCCTCTGGTGTAGGATGTGGCAATGGTTGTACATCATGCATTAAAAGAATAGCTCCATCTCTTGCTCCACTAATAATCGCATCCGCCCTTTGCCTTGCAGTCGTTGATTGGACCCAGTCATTGCAGGTAACACCCCCTACAAATGTCAAATCAATAGCATTAAGCATCACATTACTTGTAGCAAGATTGGGGGCACGGAAAAACTTTGGACTTGTTCCTGAATACCTTTCAATGGCTGCACTGGTATCATTAACAGATTTTCTGATTTCCGCTTCTGACATGTTATTCATGCTTGAATAAGCCCAGGAATGGTTTCCTATTTCAGAACCTGAATCTACTATTCTTTTTATCACAGATCTTGTGGAGTCATTTACCTTCTGCCCTATCACCATAAAGGTGGCCACAACATCATATTTCTCAAGCTTGTCTAATACTAAGGGTGTAAGACTTGTATCAGGCCCATCATCAAAGGTTAATGCAACAACCTTGTCATAGGTCGGTGGTGGTGTAGGGGTAGGGGTAGGGGTTACTTTTTTTTTAGGATTATTGCTTTAAGCTCAGAAAAATCAATAGAATCTATATAACCATCTGAGTTAATATCAGCTGCTTCTTTATCTATCACAGTCTGATTGTTTAAAATATAAGTCTTTAATAATGAATAATCAAGAGAATCTACAGATCCATCACCGTTAATATCCCCTAAATCACTAGTAGAGGAACTTGAGGAGAATACAAAGGAATCAACATTGACAGGCCCTGAAAATACTAATACAATATCCTGTTTGCCTGTTACGTTGCTGATTTTGCTTGATTTTGTCTGATAGGCGTCCCAATCTCCTGTAGACACATCAGATAAGGTGCCCAAAAGAGTTCCACTGGCATTACCTAATCTGACTTGAATACTTGAATCTAGCTCAGAGGCAACTACTGCACTAAATGTAGATACACCTCCACTTCCAAAATCAATATCCTTATAGGTTACACTATCTCCACCTTCAATGTAGCCTATTCCGCTTCCTCCAGCTCCAGTACCAATTACCTCAAGGGTAGAGGAACTTTTTGAATTATACTCTTCTGCTTCTATGGGCTTGAAAGCACTTCTTACACCATAATCTATATCTTCATCGTCATCGTCGTCAAAACCACCATTAACGGCTATAGACATAGTGTGAACATTGGCTTTACCACTGCTTTGCCATCCCTCAATGGTAAATGCCACCTCGTACATTTTACCCATCTTCATGCCCATCCGCTCCCATTCTTTAAAATGGTCACTGACGGATATAGTACCGCTTGTGCGTTTAGATGTCCGAACGCTCCAATATTGCTGGAAGGTTGCGGTGCCTTTAATAGAAGGCTGGTTTACACGAGTTGTCTCATATATATCGTAGGTCCCTCCGTCAACTGTAATTCTACCCTTTGATGTTGCTCCTGGTGGTCGCCAGTCACCCCAACTATCAACTATGTAAAACTCTACCAAGGGATCAACTGTCCATCCATAGATACACAAGTAGGAATTGCCGTTTGGCTGATAGTCACAGCCAAATTTGACAGCTATGTTTCCGATTTGCTGATGTGTCTGAGTCTCATTGTACTTCCTGCCTTTTCTAAATAAGGCATTGTTGATGTTACTCCACTCACAGCTAAATGTACCACCATCTGTAAGAGTCATCCTTGTGTTACCAGAATCCTTCCACAATTCATAGTCGTAGCCGCCGTGGTTACCAGTTTGATTTTCAGTTATCACAGTTTGTGCCAGTACATCAGTGCTTAATAATGTTGACATGATTGACAAACACAGAAGAATTGCTAAAACCAACTTGTTTTTTTGTTTCATTTGCTTTCCTCCT
>JAAYRC010000245.1 GCA_012518975.1 Clostridiales bacterium | reverse complement strand
TTTTTTTCAAAAGAGGAATTGGAGGAAAGAGGGGGAGAGCAGGCGGTATTGTGGGGAGAAATAAAGGGGATAGCATTTGCCATAATACGTGGTAATAAGTCTCCTGTTTCAATGAAAATTGTGTTTCAACTACCACAAGCCCAGGCAAACAAATTGGTTGAAGACCTAGGAGGAAAGCTTCGATTAGAAGACTTGGGTGGATTATTTATCAATATAAGATTTGAAAAAAACGAGCTTCATATAATTACTGGAACAGCTATAAAAACATTTACCTTAGATAAGACTCTGGAACAGGAATGGGATATGTGGGTAAAGAACTTTTTGAAAAGTCAAGAACTTACGTATGAAGAACAATAGATAGGGAATTGTTAGCACTCTTGCATGAAGAGTGCTAAATTTATCTTGACATTTTATGTCTAAGGTATTATTATATTTGATAAAAGGTTAGTCAAGCCCTATGGTTACATACAGATATTTAGGGATATGACTAACTATAAAATATTATTAAAGCAGGCAATTGCGAGACTCACGAAATCCTTGTTTCTAATGCAAGTTAAACAAGGACCACAAGCAGGTACTCTGAGACCGTCGGTATTTAGCTGGCCTACTTTGGCAGCTTATGTACCGTTACGAGGCGAAGGTAGCGAAAGCGTGCCTGCCATGGTTTGTTAAACTTGCACTAGATCATAACTTGAGTTTCGTAATTACTTAAATATTATTAAGAGTAGGAAAGGAGAAAAGCATGAGTACAGAAAGAGGTAATCTATCGATTAATTCGGAAAATATATTTCCTATAATTAAAAAATGGTTGTATTCGGATCATGATATATTTGTTAGAGAGCTTGTATCAAATGGATCCGATGCTATTACTAAATTAAAGAAGCTAGAGATAATGGGTGAGGTTGATATTCCCGAGGATAATCATTATAAAATACTTGTTACAGTTAATCCGGAGGAAAAAACCATAAGCTTTACAGACAATGGTATAGGGATGACTGCAGATGAGGTTAAGGAATATATCAATCAGATAGCCTTCTCAGGTGCTAAAAAATTCTTAGAGACATATAAGGATAAAACCAATGATGATCAGATTATTGGCCATTTTGGACTTGGTTTTTATTCAGCATTTATGGTAGCAAACAAGGTAACAATTAATACACTGTCCTGGCAGGAGGGAGCTAGCCCTGTCTATTGGGAATCCGATGGTGGTACAGAGTATGAGATGGGACAAGGTAGCAGAACCGAAAGAGGAACAGAAATAACCCTCTATCTTAATGACGAAAGCTATGAATTCTCCAATGAATATCGGGTTAAGGAAGTCCTTAATAAATACTGTTCCTTTATGCCTGTAGAAATATATTTTAAGAACGCCAATACTCCAGAAGAGGAGGAAGTCGAAGATAAGGAAGATATTATAACCACATCTGTTGATGAGGATGGGAAGGCCATAGAGGAAGTAGATTCAGCTGATGATAGTAGTGATCCTAAAGAAGATGACAAGAAAGAGGATAAGAAGCCTAAGCCTATAAATGATACTACACCCCTATGGACAAAGCATCCAAATGAATGTACAGAAGAGGAATACAAGACTTTTTACCGTGAGGTATTTCATGATTATAAGGAGCCTTTATTCTGGATCCATCTGAATATGGACTATCCATTTAATCTTAAGGGCATCCTATATTTTCCGAAAATCAATACAGAGTATGATTCTATAGAGGGTACAATTAAGTTATATAATAATCAAGTATTTATAGCTGATAATATTAAGGAAGTAATACCAGAGTTTTTGATGCTCCTAAAAGGTGTGATTGACTGTCCTGACCTACCCTTGAATGTATCAAGAAGTGCACTTCAAAATGACGGATTTGTAAAAAAGATATCTGACTACATCACAAAGAAGGTAGGAGATAAGCTTTCTGGTATGTACAAGGTTGAAAGAGAAGACTATGAAAAGTTCTGGGATGATATTAACCCCTTTATTAAGTTTGGCTGTCTAAAGGATGAAAAGTTCAGTGAAAGAATGAAGGATTTTATCATTTATAAGAACCTTGAAGGAAAATATATAAGCTTGGATGAATATGTAGAGGCCTCTAAAGCCAAGGCCTCAGAAGCTGATAAGGCAGAGGCTTCCAAAGAGACAAAAGAGGATAAAGTTTCTACAGATGGAAATGAAGCAGATAGTGCTGAAAGCCATGAGGATGATAAGTCTGAGGAAGAGGAAGAGGTCATTGTCTATTATGTAAGTGATGAGAAGCAACAGAGCCAGTATATTAACATGTTTAAGGAAGAAGGACTAGATGCTCTTATACTAACTCATAATATCGACCAGCCTTTTATAAGCCATGTTGAATATAAGAATCAAAAGGTAAAATTCCAGCGTATAGATGCTGACATTACAGATAGATTTAAGGATGAAACCCAGAAAAAAGATAAAAAGATTCTAAAGAAAAATACCGAAGCCATGACTAAGCTATTTAGAAAGACTCTAGGAATGGATAAGCTTGAGGTTAAGGTAGAAAAGCTTAAAAATAATAAGCTAGCCTCTGTTATGACCCTATCAGAGGAAAGCCGTAGAATGCAGGATATGATGCGTATGTACAATATGGCAGGTATGGGTGCTGGTCAATTTGGTGACGGAGAAACCCTTGTATTAAACGCTAACCATGAGCTTGTACAGCATATTATTACTAATGAGGAGTCAGAACATACACAGATGATATGCGAACAGCTGTATGATTTAGCATACCTGGCCCATAAGCCATTAGAGCCTGAGGCTATGACAAAGTTTATTCAGAGAAGTAATGATATCATGATGCTTCTAACAAAGTAGGATTTTTATAGGCTATAAATATTATAAATAATATAAGCTATTCCATAGATGAAGTTAATATGGAATAGCTTATATTCATATAATTATCATTTCTCTAGTATATCTTCCTAGTCAATAATTTCAACAATAGCATTATATTCCTCTAACCTTGTTTTTATTTCAATTGCTTCTTCCATTGTAAGTATTTCAGTGAATTCATAAGGTACATTATCTGTTATATCTTTAGCTTCCTTTAAGCCTAAACCAAATATATCTCGTATCTCCTTTATAACCTGTATCTTAAGTGATCCGCTATCAATTAATTTTATCCTTATGCCGGTGCCTTCATCGTTATCGCTTGAATCCATGGTTTCCGAATCATTTTCTTCTATGCTGGTTTCTACAGAGAATGACGATAGATCGAAAGAGATAACCTCCCCATAAGCAATAGGATCAAAACCTTCTCGAAGTTCAAATTCTGTCCCAATACTCATATATAGAGGTGTTATTAATTCGAAAGTTGCCATTATGTAACCATTGTCATCTAAGCTGCTTTTATCAAAAGTAATATTACAGTATGTATCTGTAACAAGAATATAAGAACGAGATTTTAGGATTTCATTGTAGAAGGAATCTTCTTTTTCTTCTATAAATTTCATCTTAGCAAGAAAAGAATTATATGTCATATAAAGCCCCTTGGTTACAAGGCACTCACCTACGTCCAAATCCTTACCCTCCAGATTTGGTAAGGCTACAAAACCATAATCACCGACTGAAATATTGTCAACCAGATCGCCCTTTACTCTTATTGAAGTTATCTGTGCTGGAATCAACCCATTATTACGGCTTAAAATCTCAATCTCGGCACCGATAGAGGCAGACCCTGATAAAACTTCTCCTTCAGCGGCAATGCCTTCTCCAGGAGTTTCATAGATTTTGCTAACCTTCATTACAAAGTCATCAGTTATCAGCACTTTGGGAAGATTATCCTCGGTCATATTATCATCCTCGATTATATTATTATCCTTGACTTGTGAGTCAGATAATTCAATTGCTTCTGACTGGATTTCTTCTGCAGCATTTTCTGGGATGTTCTTATCTTGAATCTCACTCTTATCGTTATCATTTTCTTCCCATTCATAGTTTGTTTTAGAATCCTTGATTTTAGACTCTATTTCATAAGTGTTTTCGTCATCCTTATGTTTACAAGCTACTAAAGAAATAATAGTCAAGCTTAGAAGTATTATTTGTAATGTTTTTTTAATCATAATCTATCCTTTCGTTTGCACATAATGTCAAATAATAACATGATTATGATAGAGTAAGAAATGAATGTCAAGCCTATAAATAAAAAAATATTAAATGTAAAAAATAATAGTAGAATAAATATAAAATAATTATAAAAAAATCAATTATGGAATAGTTTCTCTTGTAAAGTCAACCCAAATGCTTTATTATATAGTAATGAAAACCATGTAACGGGACTTTGATGTAACATGATGTAGGTATGTAAATAATATCCAAGGTCATATATTTGTAATACTAAGGTGATTTAATTAATATAGGAGGTAAAAGATGGAATATAAAATTGTAGTAGATAGTTGCACAGATCTTCCTAAAATACTTAAAGAAGATCCAGCCATTAAGGTTGTTCCATTGACACTAATGGTAGGTGATCTTGTTTATATGGATAATCAAGAATTTGACCAAAAAAAATTCTTACAGACTATGAAGGCTAGCCCTAGTAGCCCAAAATCAGCATGTCCTTCGCCTGATGATTATTTGAAGGAGTTTAATGGTGGAGACAATGTTTTTGCAGTTACAATATCTGCAGAATTAAGTGGTTCCTATAATAGTGCTGAATTAGCAAAGAGATTATATCTTGAGGAAAACAAGAAAGACATAGAAGTAATTAATTCCCGCAGTGCTTCTGTAGGACAGACCTTGATAGTTATGAAGATAAAGGAACTTATTAGTGAAGGATATTCATTTAGAAGTATTGTTGAGAAGGTTAATGCATTTAGGTCTGATATGAAGACTAAGTTCGTTCTAGAGAGCCTAGATAATTTGAAAAAGAGTGGTAGGTTAAGTAACATCAAGGCTTTAGTTGCCAATGTCTTGAATATCAAGCCTATCATGGGAGCTACTCCAGAAGGAACAATAACTAAAATAGATCAGGCTAGAGGGATTAAAAAGGCATTAATTGCTATGGCTAAAACTATTGAACGAGATGTAATAAGACCTAAGGAAAGGATATTAGGTATCGCCCATTGTAATTGCTTAGAAAGGGCACAGTTTTTTAAGGAAGAGATTCTAAAATTAGTTCCCTTTAAGGATTGCTTTATTGTAGATACGGCAGGGGTAAGCACCATGTATGCTAATGAAGGCGGAATAATAGTGGCTTATTAAGACATGAATTATCTTTTCAAAATCAACTTTTTAATATATCAAATTTTAACAAAATAAAGTTCTAGTAAAACACAGAAAAACTATGGTTAATAGGGTTAAGAAAAACCCAATAGCCATGTTTTTTTATTATAAGAAGAGAGAGCATATGTTTATTTGTTAGAATATTTACTTGAAATTGTAGAATTATTGTATTAAAATTTTTATAATGCTTCCCTAGCCCAGTTGGTAGAGCAACGCACTCGTAATGCGTAGGTCGTGGGTTCGAGTCCCATGGGGAGCTGTTAAGAAAAGCCTTATAACTCAGAAGGACCTTCCAATATGGAAAGTCCTTTTAAAATCCTAATTTTTAGTAATGTTTCTTCATAATTCTTTACATTGTAGCTTATAGGTTACTAGCGTTTTTCTCCCATAAAGCAAAGACCAATAGCCCCAGGTCCTGAATGAGACCCAATACTAGGGCTTATTGTATTAATAATTATTTGCTTATGGGGAAGTGCGTCTTTTACTAGTTTAGCAAGATAATTTGCATCATCTATTGCATCGCCATGGGCAATACAGACATAATCCTCTTCATCCTTATATTTTCCCATGCTTTCTATCATGTTGTTGCAAATAGTGACAAGGGATTTCTTTCTACCCCTTGAGCTAGCCAAGGGTACTAATTGACCTTCTTCATTAATATATAGTAGTGGCTTTACGTTCATAATAGATCCAATTAAAGCAGTGGTTTTCGATATTCTTCCACCTCTTTGAAGATGGTTAAGGTCGTCAACTGTAAAACGAACACAAAACTCCATCTTATGGTCTTCTAGCCATGAGGCGATTTCGTCTATGGTTTTACCTTCTTCCTTCATCATAACTGCCTTCATCACAAACATTCCTTCGCCAAGAGAGGCGTTGAGGGTATCTACTACAATTATTTTAGCATCAGGGTTTTCCTCACAGAGATCTCTTGCACCTGCCATTACGTTACTGCAACCGCCACTTAGGGCTGAGGAAAAGCTTATATGTAGGATATCAAGGCCTTTATCTATGTAATTTTGAAAGGTTTCTCTAATCACCTCGGGATTGCTGGCCATGGTAGTAGGCATTTTGCCTCCTCTCATCTTGTCATAAAACTCCTTTGGTGTTAGGTTTATTTCGTCACCATAAGTTACCCCATCTATGTCATAGTAGTGTGGAATGATTCCAATATTTTTCTCTTTTATATATTTCTCTAGTAAATCTGAGTTTGAATCAGCAGTAATAACAAAATCTCTCATCATTAACCCCCTTCATAAAATGATACATCATATAATTGATATTGATTTAAAATATTACAAGCAATACATACACATATTCTACTAAAGAAAGCCTAAATTAGCAATCTTGTTTTTAGAATATTTTTAGAACAAGTTTATAAAACTTTATAATTAGTTTATAAAACATCAAATAATTGTAAATAAGCTTTTGGTTTTATACATATAAAAATGGCGATTCGCATTATGTCAGCGTATCGCCATGCTTCTTACTTAGAATACTTATTCTCAAAGAATGATAATAATTTATATAAACCTGTTGCTATAACACATAGGATTACTATGCTCATTATAACCCAGTCCAGACGAAAAATCTGGCTTCCATAAACAATTAGGTATCCTAGGCCAGCCTTAGCGGCTAAAAACTCACCAATTATTACCCCTACAAGAGACAGGCCTATATTTACCTTCATTAGACTAATCATGGAGGGAATATTAGAGGGTATAATAACTTTATATAATACATCCTTCTTTTTTCCTCCCAAGGTGTAAATTAACTTAATTTTATCCTCTTCAACTGCTTTGAAGTCAGAATATAGAGTTATGATAGTTCCAAATAAAGCGACTGAAATTGCAGCTACAATAATTGTCTTCATATTATTTCCTAACCACACTATAAATACTGGAGCTAGAGCTGATTTTGGTAGGCTGTTTAGGACAATCAGATAGGGCTCTAGTACCTTGGCTATACTGTCATTCCACCATATTATTATGGCAAATATTATACCAATAATATTAACTAAGGCAAAGCTTGCTAGGGTTTCAAATAAGGTAATGCCAATATGGTAAAAAAGGCTGCCATCCATTGCCATTTCCTTAATGGTTCTTACTAGCCTAGTGGGGCTAGAAAAAATGAATGCATCTACAATATTAAAATGGGTACTGATTTCCCAGAAAGAAATAAATCCGATTAATATTATTATTTGATAGAAGCGGATCTTTCGTTTCCTTAACTCGTGCCTTCTGACATAGGCTTTCTGAGCAGCTGAAATGTCTAAGCCTTCGCTTGAAACCTTTCTATGTCGCCTGCTCATTATGATTTAGCTCCTTCCATATTAAATTAAAGTAATCCTTAAACTCAAGAGCACTTCTTGCTGCAAAGGGACTTCTATCTGATACAGATAAGTTAATATCAATAATGTTTTTTACTCTACCAGGTCGGCTGGACAATATTATTATTTTATCAGACATACTGATTGCTTCAGAGATATCATGGGTAATCAAAATAGCTGTTTTTTGTTCTTTGCGAATTATTGTCCATATATCATCAGACACTTCAAGTCTTGTCTGGTAATCTAAAGCGGAAAATGGTTCGTCAAGAAGCAATATATCCGGTTCTAACAAAAGGGTACGTATAAGTGCCGCCCTTTGCCGCATTCCACCGGATAATTCTGAAGGATATGAGTTCTTAAATGTTATTAGTCCATAGGTATTTAATAAGTCATTTATTTGAGCATAGCTGTTATCGGAAAGCTTGTGCTGGATTTCCAAACCTAGGGTTACATTCTTCAGGGTGTTTCGCCAATCCAGTAGATGATCCTTTTGTAGCATATATCCTATATTCTTACCTGAAGATTTAATATCCTTACCATCTATATATATAGAACCACAGCTTGGTGTGAGCAAGCCTGCAATTAGAGAAAGCAGAGTGGATTTACCGCAGCCACTAGGTCCGACGATACCTATAAATTCGCCATCATTAACTCCAAATGAAACATCGAGAAGAGCAGGAGTTTCCCCTTCTAGGTTATGGTAGGTATAACTAATATGATCAATTCGAAGTAGTTCGCTCATATTGTGCCTCCCTTTTTGCTTATACTGTATTATATGATGTCGTAAATGATAGGTTACATAGCATTTGTGACGTCATCACCTGCCGGGTTTCATGCCCTGGGTAAATTATCTCTACTCTTTGGGTTATTGACTTTGCAATTTGCCCATAATATAATAAATTTATGCAAAAATGGTAATTCTAATAGCTTAAGTGATTGGAGGGTAACAATATGGACTTGAAAACTCCTCTTTATGATTGTCATGTGAGGGCAGAAGGGAAAATGGTTCCATATGCAGGCTATCTACTACCAGTACAATATAAGTCTGGGGTTATAGCAGAGCATATGGCAGTTAGGAATAAGGCGGGACTTTTTGATGTATCCCACATGGGAGAGGTTATTCTTAAGGGTAAGGATGCCCTTAATTATATACAGATGCTAGTTACTAATGATTGTAGTCAAATGAAGGATGGACAGGTCAGATATAGCCCAATGTGTAATGACGAGGGCGGAGTTATTGATGATTTACTTATCTATCGCATTAATGAAGAGGAGTATTTAATTATTGTCAATGCATCTAACCGCCAGAAGGATTTGGACTGGATTAAAAGGCATATATCCGGAGATATAGAGCTTGTGGATATATCAGATGATATGGCACTTCTTGCGCTACAGGGGCCAAATTCTACAGCTATACTTGAAAGGCTTACTAATGTTGAAAAGTTACCTGTAAAATACTATACATTTAAAGAAAATGTAGATGTATCGGGTATTAGCTGTATGATATCAAAAACAGGGTATACAGGTGAGGAAGGTTATGAGCTTTGTTGCAAGAATAGTGATGCTGTAAGGCTATGGGAACTACTACTAAGTGAGGGCAGTGACTATGGCTTAATTCCCTGTGGGCTTGGAGCTAGAGATACTCTAAGGCTAGAAGCTGGAATGCCTCTTTATGGACATGAGATGGATGAGACTATTTCCCCCATAGAGGCTGGTTTGGGATTTGCAGTAAAGCTTAAAAAGGAAGAGGATTTCATTGGTAAAAAGGGTATTATAGATAGGGGAACACCTACTAAGACCCGTATAGGTATAAAGATAACTGGCAGAGGAATAGCTAGAGAAGCTTGTCCTGTGTATTATGGTGATAAGGAGATTGGTAGGACCACTTCGGGGACCCATTCTCCCTATTTGGGTTATCCCATCGCTATGGCCCTAATTGATATGGATGGATTAGATGATAATATTAATAATATAGCTACAAAACTTGAGGTAGATGTTAGGGGAAGAAGGATTAATGCAGAGATTGTAGCCCTACCATTTTATAAAAGATAATTTGAAATTATATGATAATAGGAGGTTTATATTATGAGTAAGGAAATATTTTATGCAAAGTCCCATGAATGGGTAGAGTTTTTAGATGATAATACAGCAAGGATTGGAATATCTGATTATGCACAGAATGAGATGGGGGATTTGGTCTTCATAGGTCTACCAGAGGATGGTGATGAGGTAGAAGTAGGAGAGTCATTTGCTGATGTAGAATCTGTTAAGGCAGTTTCTAATGTCTACAGTCCTGTAACAGGAACTATAAAAGCTGTTAATGAGGAATTACTAGACCAACCAGAGCTAGTTAATTCTAGTGCAATGGAGTCTTGGTTTATAGAGGTCGAGAACATTACTAATAGAGGCCAGCTCATGACAGAGGAGGAATATAATAAGTATATAGCAGAGTAGATTTATCTTAGATTAGGAGGCCGTTATGGGTACTTATGTTCCAAATACAAAGAAAGAGCAGCATCAGATGCTTGAGGCCATCGGTTTAAAATCCATGGATGAATTATTTGATGCCATCCCTAAGAAAGTCAAGCTTAACAATCCATTAGATATCCCTAAGGGTATGTCTGAGATGGAAGTGTCAAGAAAAGTAACAAGTATTGCAGGCAAGAATAAAGTTTTTAACTCTATATTTAGGGGATGTGGAGCTTATAGGCATTATATTCCTGCCATAGTAAAGCAGGTTACCTCCAAGGAGGAATTTATCACAGCCTACACCCCTTATCAGGCAGAGATTAGTCAGGGTATTTTACAGTCAATTTTCGAATACCAGACAATGATATGTGAGCTGACTGGTATGCAGGTGTCAAATGCATCGGTTTATGATGGAGCCACTGCTGCAGCTGAGGCAGTTATTATGAGCAGTGAGAGAAGAAGAAAGAAAGCTCTTATCTCGGCTTCTGTAAATCCTAGAATTATAGAAACCATAACTACTTATATAGCTGGAACCGATATGGAGTTAGAAGTAGTTCCCACAAGTGATGGAATAACAGATGTAGCCGCCTTAAGGGAAATGCTAGATGATAATGTATCATGTGTTATGATTCAGCAGCCTAATTATTATGGGCTCTTGGAGGATGGAGATAAAATCGGTGAAATTCTTGCTGATTCTGATATTAAATATATAATGAGCTGTAACCCCATTTCCTTAGGTTTATTAAAGTCCCCAGGTGAATATGGGGCTGATATAGCAGTTGGAGAAGGTCAACCCCTTGGTTTAGGTTTGTCTTTTGGTGGACCATACCTTGGATTTATGGCAACTACTGATAAGCTCATGCGTAGACTTCCTGGAAGAATAGTAGGAGAGACTAAGGATTCAGAGGGAAGACGGGCATTTGTTTTGACCTTGCAGGCTAGAGAACAACATATTCGTAGGGAGAAGGCTTCCAGTAATATTTGCTCGAATCAAGCTCTTTGTGCTATGACAGCAGCAGTCTATCTTTCCGCTATGGGTAAGAAGGGACTATCTCAGTTGGCAAGTCTATCTATGTCTAAGGCACATTATCTAGCAGATAAATTATGTGAAATAGATGGATATAAGATGGTATATTCAGGAGAGTTTTTCAACGAATTTGTTACCACAGTTAATACTGATG
The DNA here is from genome assembly GCA_012518975.1 of Clostridiales bacterium. Classification (GTDB taxonomy): domain Bacteria; phylum Bacillota; class Clostridia; order Lachnospirales; family Lachnospiraceae; genus Mobilitalea. Next base: position 26,349 of record JAAYRC010000245.1, on the reverse strand, counting down.
TGGATAAGATACTTAAGGCTCTTGAGGAACGTGGAATATTAGGAGGATATCCTTTGGAGCAAGATGGCAGTCCAGAAAAGCATAAGGGACAGGTTCTTTGGTGTGCAACTGAGATGAATACTAAAGAAGAGATTGATGCCATGATTGAGATTCTAAAGGAATTAGTGTAAATGACCATACTTGATTTATAAGATGTGGAATCTTCATTGATTATATATGCCGCGGATGCGGCGGATTGAGAGGTATATATGAAGCTTATCTTTGAGAAGGGAAATGTGGATCGAGGATTAGATTTAATACCAGAAAGTGATGTAGCTGATTTTAAGCTTAGTGAGAGGTTTAAAAGAAAGAAGGAGCTTAACCTTCCTCAAGTCTCTGAAACTGAAATTAGCAGACATTATACCAAGCTTGCGAATAGAACCTTTGGCGTAAATAATGGATTCTATCCCCTTGGTTCTTGTACTATGAAATATAATCCTAAGATAAATGATGAGATGGCAAGACTTTCTGGATTTTCTGATATTCATCCCCTACAGCCTATTCATACGGTCCAGGGTTGTCTTGAGATATATCAGTTGGCTGATAAGTACCTTAGTAAAATAACTGGTATGGATAAGATGGATTTTCAGCCTGCAGCAGGAGCCCATGGTGAATATACTGGTTTAAAACTTATCTGGGCATACCACCAGGACAGGAAAGATACTAAACGAGATAAGATAATTGTTCCTGATTCTGCCCACGGTACTAATCCTGCCAGTGCTGCTATGGCAGGCTTTAAGGTTATAAATATTCCCTCTACTGATGAGGGTTTTGTAGATGTTGAAGCCCTAAAAAAAGTAGTAGGTGAGGATACTGCAGGCTTCATGCTTACCAATCCAAACACAATTGGTCTGTTTGAGGAGGATATACTTGAGATTACAAGTATAGTCCATGAAGCAGGAGGCTTGAATTATTATGATGGTGCCAACCTTAATGCTATTATGGGAGTGGCAAGGCCTGGTGATATGGGGTTTGATGTAGTTCATTTAAACCTACATAAGACCTTTTCTACTCCTCATGGAGGGGGAGGACCTGGAGCTGGACCTGTAGGCTGCAAGGATATATTGGCAAAATATCTACCATCTCCAAGAATAGTTGATAAGGATGGTATGCTTTGCTTTGAAGATAAGAATGAAAAGAGCATAGGTAGGGTTAAGGATTTTTATGGTAATTTTTTAGTTATAGTCCGTGCCCTTACCTATATGATGACATTGGGAAGTGAAGGATTAAAACTAGCTTCTGAAAATGCTGTCTTAAATGCTAATTATATGATGCATATGCTAAAGGATACACTTAATATACCCTTTGGCCATGGACGTTGTATGCATGAGTTTGTCATTTCTCTATCTGACCTTAAGAAGGACAAGGGTGTGTCAGCCTTAGATTTTGCTAAAACACTTTTAGATTATAATATGCATCCTCCAACAATGTATTTTCCTTTAATTGTAGCAGAGGCTTTAATGGTTGAGCCTACAGAGACGGAAACTAAGGAAAGCTTGGATGAAGCTATAGCCATATATAAAGAGGTATATAATAGGGCATGCAAGGACCCGGAAGCGGTCCATAAGAGTCCTACAACAACCCATATAGGACGACCTGACGAGGTGATGGCGGCAAGAAATCCGGTTCTACGCTACAAGTTTAATAGTTGAATAGCTATGAGTTAATATTAAGTAGAGCAAGCTATTCTAGGGAGTATTAATAAAACTACATTGACAGGCGGGAAAAGTGATGGCTATTAAACAAATTAGATATTTAATTACAAATGAGACAGACCCTTATAAGAATTTGGCTTTGGAGGAATATCTGCTAGACAATGTGACAGAGGATGAGTGCATCCTTTATCTATGGCAGAACGAGAAAACAGTTGTTGTTGGAAGAAACCAAAATCCTTGGAAGGAATGCCTTATTAAAGATTTGGGCCAGGACCAAGGGCGACTAGTTAGAAGGCTATCAGGTGGCGGGGCAGTTTATCACGACTTAGGAAATCTAAATTTCACCTTTCTAGTGACAAAGGATAATTATAATGTTGCTAAGCAGCTAGATGTAATAATTAAGGCTGTTAATAATTTGGGTATACCAGCTATAAAATCAGGACGAAATGATATAATCGTAGAGGAGAAGAAGTTCTCTGGCAATGCATTTTATTCAACAGGTGATAAGTGCTACCATCATGGAACAATTTTGGTGGATGTGGATATGCCAAGCCTTTCAAAATATTTGAATGTATCAAAAGCCAAGCTTAAGTCAAAGGGGGTAGACTCTGTCAAATCTAGGGTTGCTAACCTTATAGAATACAGGCATGATCTTACCATCGATAGATTGAAGACTGAGCTTATAGTTGGATTTGGAAAGGCCTATGGATTGGAACCAATAAGGATGGATTCATCATCCTTAGATAAAGAGGATTTAGATAAGAGAACAGAGAAGTTCTCCTCTTGGGAATGGAATTTTGGAAAGAAAATAGAGTTTAGCGATAGCCTTGAAAGAAGGTTTGGCTGGGGAGATATAGAACTTCAATTTGTTGTAAATGGTGGAATAATTACCGACTGCCAGGCTTATTCTGATTGTCTTGATACAGACCTATTTGAACAGATACCAGGATTTTTACTTGGTAAGGCCTTTACAGCAGATGCTATGGAAGATGCCCTAAGCTATGCCCAGCCTGATATGGATAAGGGGAAGATTCTAAAGGATTTAATACAGCTTATACGTGAAGAAGTTTAAGTATTATTAATGATGAGGCAGGTTATAGGATAAGTGTTAAGGAGGAAACATCTAATGATGGATAAGTATGATTTAATAGTTATAGGATCTGGTCCTGGTGGATATGTGGCGGCTATAAAGGCAGCCAAGCTGGGAAAAAGGACTGCACTAATAGAAAAAAGAGATATAGGTGGAACCTGCCTTAACCGTGGATGCATTCCTACAAAAACCTTAATGCATAGTACTCGTTTTCTTTCTGAGGCAAGGAGTATGGAAGAGGCGGGTATTTCATTTACAGGAATAAGCCTAGACTATGACAAACTCATGGAAAGAAAGGATGAGGTCGTAGCAAGGATTCAAAAGGGAATAGAGGGGCTGCTTAAGGGAAACGGTGTTACAGTATTACAAGGGGCAGCATGTATTATTGATCCTGGTCTTGTAAAAATTGAAGCTAATGGGGATAGGACTGATATTCAGGCAGATAATATCCTAATTGCAACAGGTTCAGTACCCCTAATACCTAATATCCCAGGTAAGGATCTTGAAAATGTCTTTACAAGTGACCATCTTTTATCGGGCCAAGCTAGGCTTTATAATAAGCTTATAATTATTGGCGGTGGCGTTATAGGTGTTGAGATGGCAAGTATTTATAATGAGCTTGGCTGTGATGTGGAGATTATTGAGGCTATGGACAGGATTCTTAGTGGCATGGATAAGGAGATATCCCAAAGCATTTCCATGGGACTTAAAAGAAAAGGAGTCACCATCCATACTAGGGCCAAGGTTACTAATATTAAAGAATCTGATGGATTGGTTTGTGAATATATTGAGAAGGATAAGCCTAAGACAAGTCAAGCTGATGGAATTTTATTATCAGTAGGGCGACAGGCAAATACAGAAGGCTTGTTTGGACAAGGACTGTCTCCTGAAATGGATGGTTCTTGTATAAAGGTAAATGCTGATTTTGAGACTAGTATTCCTGGAGTATACGCAATTGGAGACGTAATTCGTGGAAAACAGCTTGCTCATGCAGCATCTGCCCAGGGAATTGTTGCTGTGGAAAGAATCTGCGGACTTACCCCCTCCATAGACTTAGAGATAATACCCTCTTGTATCTATACAGCTCCTGAGGTGGCCACTGTAGGAATGGATGAGGCAGAGGCTAAGGAAGCAGGATACCAGGTTAAGGTTGGTAAGTATCCAATGCTTGGCAATAGTAAAACCCTATTATCTATGGGTGAGAGGGGCTTTATTAAGCTGGTATGCCAAGCTGATACAGGAAGGATTTTGGGAGCACAGCTTTTATGTGATAGGGCAACAGATATGATTGGTGAGCTAGGCCTAGCAATTTCTAAGAAACTTACTAGTAAGGATTTAGCATCAATTATTAGGCCTCATCCCACTTATGAGGAGGCAATTACTGAGGCAGCAGATGATATTGAGGGAATGGCGATTCACATAATGCCAAGAAGGGTATTATGATATGTTTTTATAGTAATATACAGCAATCTGAGTACGATCCCTTAAGTCTAGCTTATCTAATATATTACTGATATTGTTGCGGACGGTACCTTCACTAAGGAAAAGACTTTCAGCAATTTCCTTATTAGAAAAACCGTCTGCTATTTTTTTAATGATGTCAAATTCTCTCTCAGAAATACCAATATGGTCTAAATTATTTTTGATTTCTGGTCTTCCTATAAGGCCTGGTAGTTTGGTTATTATCTCGTTTCCGTATACATTCTGTCCAGTATTTACAGCCTTTATGGCTGGTATAATGCTTTCATAATCTTGCTTTAGCATATAACCCTTTGCACCAATGCGGAGGGCTTTTATTATATAGTCATCATCTAGAAAGGTGGTAAGATATAAAATCTTTGCATCTTTATGTTTATTAAGGATAATTTCCCCCGCCTCTAGTCCGGACATTTGCTCCATTCTAATATCCATTAAGAGTAGGTCTGGTCTAAGACTTTCGTATAGGTCTATAGCTTCAAGCCCAGAGTTGCCAGTTCCTACTACTTTTATATCAGAGTCTGCAGACAATATAATTTTTAATGAAGAGCAGACTAGTTTATCATCATCTATTAGTAAAACCTTCATAGTGCTTCCCCCTTTTGATAATTCAAAATAATATCAGCTTATATAATTGTAAGCCTATGCTAGCATTTCGTGGTTATTTTTCAATACATAGTGCTTATTCATTGATGGGCTTTGATTTTGGTATTGTAATGAATATTTTAAAGCCATCTTCTGTGGATATATTTAGATTACCATTAAAGCCCTTAACCCTGTCGGAGATATTCCTAATCCCTAAACCATCCCTATATTCAAGAGACTTTTGAATATTGGATATCTGATCATTATTTTGTTTACTTATAGTTCCATTATCTCTTATTATCAGTTGGTAAAGAGCGGGATGTTCTCTGATAGTAATATTTGCCTGGCTTGCATTAGAGTGTTTGATTATATTAGCTAGAGCTTCTTTGGTTATAGAGATAAAGCAATATCTTAGGGCTATGGGAGGTGTATTAGTGATATCGTATTCAAAGTTCACCTTACAAAAAGTAAATTCCTTAATGATTTGTTTAATCTGACTATATAAATCAACGGATTCATCGTACATGTTATGTATACTGTTACGAATATCATCCATTCCTAGGGACAGGGAATTTTTAAGCTTTGATAGTTCTTCATGAGTAGTTTTATCCCTGGTGATGGTCAGTAGGGCTCCAACCTGTAAGATGGCTCTGGATAAAAGATGACCAATACTATCATGAATATCCTTAGAGATACGGTTACGCTCATTCAGGGTGGCCAAGTTAATTTCGTAATCTTGATTTTTTAATATACTTCGATTTTTTTCTTCTAATAACTGAGAATAGGATGAGGATGAATCACGAAGTTCGTTATATTCACTTTGTAATGTCTCAAACTTATATGTCTTTAATTTTAAGTGAATAGTAAAAAGTAATATAAGTATGGTAAGTGTAAAAATTGACAAGCTATAATACCTATTATTTATTATAAATAGAAAAATTATTATCATAGCATAGGCCTGATATTTACTATGAATTATATCATATAGAAGAATTGGTAAAAAGATTATATAGCTAGGTTTAATAATGCATACAAGTGCGAATATAAGGCAGCCAAATAAGGACATCCTATCATTCTCAAAATAATAGGAAAGACAGCTTATAAGTATGGTAAGTATAGCAGGTATCACTGCATAGAGATTATTGTCATTCATTACGTATATTACCATACAAGATATAAATAATAGTGTTTTATCAAATAATTCATTCATTTCATCTAATCCTTAATAAGTCTTTATTTGGTAAGTTTATTTTCAGTATTACATGAGAAGGAATGATTGTCAATTAGAGATGTGACATGTTATCTAATGACAATAATGACATTTGTCATGGGATGTAGTGACGGGGTTCACTACACTGGGATTGATTATTAGTATATAGTTGAATTATCAAAAGATATATATTTTTTTATCGATGTATATAAGAAAAGATAGAAACCCTTAATGAAGGTAAATTTCCGATTTTTAAATGAGATGTATATTTTATATAGGAGGTTAGGAGTATGATAGTAAAGGTAGATGGACTTGTAAAGAGGTATGGAAAGCTTGTTGCACTGGATTATTTGAATTTTGAGGTTGAAGAAGGCGAGATATTTGGCCTATTAGGACCTAACGGTTCAGGAAAGACTACAGCTATTAATTGCATATTAGCTCTCTTAAAATATGATAAGGGAAGCATAGAGGTTTTTGGCAAGCCCATGGGTCCTGATGAGTTCGATATTAAACGAAATATTGGTCTTATCATGCAAAATGTGGCCGTATTTGATGAGCTGACTGTGTATGAAAATATCCAGTATTTTTGCAGCTTGTACATTAATGATAAGAAGAAGGTAAATGAACTTACCGAGGAAGCTATAAAGTTTGTTGCTTTAGAGGATTATGCAAAGTTCTATCCTAAAAAACTTAGTGGAGGATTGCTTCGAAGATTAAATATTGCCTGTGGTGTAGTTCATAAGCCGAAGCTAATTATATTGGATGAGCCTACAGTAGCAGTTGATCCTCAGAGTAGAAACAAGATCCTTGAAGGAATTAAGCAGCTTAATGAACAGGGAGCTACAATTATATATACCTCTCATTATATGGAGGAGATAGAGCAGATATGTAGTAAGATAGCTATTATTGATAAAGGGAGGGTTGTAGCTTCGGGTACTAAGGAAGAACTAAAGGGGATGATTTCGATTGGAGAAAAGATTACCATAGAAACATTCCAGATTACTGAAGACCAGATTATGATGTTAAGACAAATGCAAAATGTCCTTTCTATTACATATGAAAATAATCAACTGGAGATAAAATCAGGAAAAGGCAAGAACAACCTATTACAGGTCCTCCACTATATGGAGAGTAATAATATAAGTTTTGGTAAAGTATTTACACAGCTACCAACATTAAATGATGTGTTTCTTGAAATCACTGGTAAGGAACTAAGGGACTAGAAAGGTGGTAATAATATGGTTTTTCAATTATATAAGTCGAGGCTAAAGTGCCTTTTTCGAAATAGAGTAAATATATTTTGGAGTTATGCATTTCCCATCCTTCTTGCTAGCTTATTCTATTTTGCTTTTACCGATATGTTTTCATCAAATAATCTTGAGACTATAAGTATTGCATATGTGGAGGATGTAGGCTACAAAAATGATATGGATTATCTGAAGGATGTATTAGAGGAGGCGGAAATATCCCAAGGGCTTCCACTTTTTAATGTGAGATATTTGAATGTTGAAGAAGCTAGTAAAGCTCTTGGAGAAGATGAGATTACTGCCTATATAGTCAATGGCGAAGGTGTTAGGGTATATGTAAAGAAAAATGGAATAAGTGAGACTATAGTTAAGTCATTTTTGGATAGCTATAAGAGGTCTGCTTATACGATTCAGGCAATTCTTATGAAGAATCCAGATGCATTAAGTCAAGGGTTACTGGATGATATTATGGAATATAAAAGTTTTACTAGTGAGTTAGATAAGGGTGCAAAACCAGATATAACATTAACCTACTTTTATGCATTATTGGCCATGACTTGTATGATGGCAGTTAATTGGGGACTGGATGAGGTTATTAATATTCAGGGGAATAGGTCTAGTCGTGGAGCCAGAATAAATGTGTCACCAATTCATAAAATGAAGCTACTTATTATTAATATGCTGGCAGCCTTCACTGCCCATGCAGCTGGCATTTGTCTTTTAATTATTTATATGTTGAAGGTCTTAAAAATCAGTTTTGGAGGGCAATTACCCCAGATGGTTCTAGCCTGCTTAATAGGTGAAATGTTTGGACTCTTTTTTGGTGCAGCAGTTGGGGTATGGGTAAATAAAAGCACTGGTGTACAAGATGCTATAACTACTTCATTTACTCTAATTAGCGCCTTTTTATCAGGTATGATGATTGTAGAGATAAAGGGTTTAATAGTAAAAAAAGTTCCGATTGTGCCATATATCAACCCTGTAAGTCTTATATCGGATTCCTTTTATAGTCTCTACTATTATGACGACCTAGATCGCTTTTATGTTAACACAAGTATACTACTTTTTATGTCGGTCGCCTTGGGAGTCATATCCTATCTTGGATTAAGGAGGAAAACTTATGCAAGTATTTAGGACTTATTTTAAAATAATGAAGAAACATATGCTTAGTCTGTTTTTATACGGTATTATGTTTATTGCCATTACCCTTCTTGTTACGTTTCAGATATTTAGAGATGATAATAAAGAATTTGCAGTAAGTAAGGTTCCGATTCTACTTATTAATAATGATGGTGACAATGAATTTGTTGAAGCATTCATAACCTACTTAGAAGGCTATGTGAAATATATTGATGTAGAGGATAGTGAAGGGGCGAGAAAGGATGCATTATTCTATCATGATGTATACTATATATTAACTATACCAAAGGGCTTTACTGATGAATTTCTTAGTGGAAAGGAGATTGTGCTTACTAAGGAAATTCAACCGGATAAGATGATGCCAGTGCAATCAGTTGATAGTGCGATTGATAATTATTTAAATATGGCAAAGACTTATATAAATTATAATTCTGAATTTGAAATAGGAGAGCTTACGAATTTTTTAAGTATGAATCCTGTAGAAGATACAGAGATAATAATCGAATCAAGCAAGAAAAAGAGCATAGATTCTGCAGGATTTAATATGTATTATTTTAATTATATGGGCTATATTATGATAGTGTGCTTTATATTAAGTGTTGGTACTGTTATGATGTCACTTAATGGCTTGGATATAAGTAGAAGACAGTCTGTTTCCCCTGTATCATCTAGAGGACTTAATTTTCAGCTTATATTAGCAAATTTGGTGTTCGTTGTAGCTTATCTATCGATACTTATTATTATCGGCTACCTAGCTAATCCCCTTCGTAGTTTTGACTTTGGTTTTATGCTAATGGTTATAAATTCCTTTGTTTTTGCTCTGGTTACCTTATGTATTAGTTATCTTATTGGTATATCTATAAAGGAAAAGAATGCTATACAAGCTTTATCGACAGCTCTCTCATTAGGGCTAGCATTCCTTGGCGGAATGTTCGTACCACAGGAAATTCTAGGTTCTGCAACTATAAAAGTAGGAAGCTTCTTACCTTCATATTGGTATGTTAGGGCAAATAACACAATAGGAAGTCTAAGCAATTATGGTATTAAAAATCTAAGACCCATATTTCAGTATATGGCTATTCAAATCGGATTTGCCGCTGTGTTTATTGCTATGATTCTGGTAGTGGCTAAGAAAAAAAGACAGAATGCTACTTAGAATACAATGTCAAGTCTTGAAACGATCATAGGAAAGTTGTATACTAAAGGCTAGTAATTGGTGGTTGTCACCAAAATATAAGAAGGTGTACTAATGCAAAGCACTAGAAATACAAGGCAAAGAAAATTAATAATATCAATATTAAAGGAAGCCCATCATCCCCTTTCAATTAATGAAATATATGATAGAACCACTAAGGAGCTTCCCAGAATTGCCAAATCAACCATTTATAGAAACATAGATCAGCTACTCGAACAGAACTTAATAGATAAATATTATTTTAATGATAATGAGATATTTTATCGGTATAAAGAAAGTCATAAGGACCATACCCACTATATAATTTGTGATGAATGCAAAAAGTTTCATAATTTACCAACTTGCCCCATGGTTGAAGTAGAGGAAGCTATAGAAGCAGAAGGTTTTATCATTAAGGACCATCAGATACAAATTATTGGTATATGTAAAAACTGTGCAAACAAATAATAATTAAAACAACCCTTCCAGATAGGAAGGGTATTTTAATATTATAGAAAAAAGATTGTCCTATTTTAAAAAATCTATTGACTAGGGTGTATTTGTTGGAGTAGTACCACCCGTTGTTCCACCGGTATTGCCCCCTGTTGTTCCGCCAGTAGTACCAGTATCATCACCAGTCATTCCACCCGTATTTCCTGTATCACCTATATCACCACCAGTAATGTCTTCTGTATTACCTCCAGTACCACCAGTAGTGTCATTAGTAGTGCCATTAGTGGTGCCATTAGTAGTATCACCTGTGTTATCATCATTATTATCATTAGTGCCAATTGTATTATCCTTACCAGGATTATTGGTGTCACCTTCATTGCCACATGCTATGAAGGTAAACATAATTACACAGCATAAAGCTATGAATATGCTTAATTTCTTTTTCATGGATACTCCTCCTAAATTTAATTTATATCACCTTACTCGATTAGTATTCCACCCACAAATTGATTTATACATATTCATAATATATCTTTTAGATTAGAAAATAAAAGGCTTAAGAGTTTTTATCTGTTATAAAAAATTCTGTCATATCCCTCCTAAAACGTATAGGGAGGTTATTTCTTTGAAGCTTTGGATTAATCCTTTCCTTAATAGCGATGCTGTCAAAGAATATCTTCCACAAATCCTGATATTCATCATCACCATTAGCTATATCTTTATCATAAGAATATGAATCCATTACAGGAACTTCAGCTAGAACCCATGGTTTTTTAGGTATGTAAATACTACATAGACCTCTATCCCCATCTAAAATAATAAATTTTTCTTTTGGAAGCCTATCAACAAAATGGGGAGTAACAAGAGATAGGATATTATTCTTAGGATGAATAATTGAAGCCAGAACTCCATTATCCTGCTCAGTAAAACGAATAAAGCCTAGAAGATGGTGAACCTCATTGTTCACATATCTATTTATCTTAAATATCTTGTTTACAATCTCATTACTTAAGTGACCGATAATATCTTTACCTATATGAAAGCCTAATACTAAAAATCTATAAATTAAGTCCCCCTTGCCTTGGTAGTTAGATAAGGCTACCCGGCAAACCATCTCGTAGACCTGGAGAGATATCTTTGTTTTGATTGAACGTGAGACCATTAAGGCTTGTTCTATGTTTGTCTTTACATGAATATAATCTGAAAATAATTGAATATTTGAATAAGTGTTTTTTTCACACTCTTCTTCAATCTTGACATTAGCATGTCCATATCCTGAACTCCAAGCCTGGTAAATAGCTGTAAAGATTCCATCTATACTATTTTCACAGACAAAAATTTTAGTAAGATTCATAGCTGTCCCCCGCTTTATTTATTGTTAATCTGAAAGCTTACATCATCGAAAAAACTTAGTTGCTTATAGGTAATATCCTTGTCTATTCCAAAGGGTAGTTTCTTATTATCAGCTATTAGTTCTCTTGTGATAAAGTCTTCGTTAAGTTTGACTGGATACAGCATTTTGCCCTTACAGGTAATAAAATATACGGCTCTTTTTAGGACTATCCCCATCTTTTTTAAGTCCTTAAAATCAAGAGCTGAGTTTTTTCGCGCCATTATAATTCTTCTAGCAGAATTTACTCCGATTCCAGGAACTCGAAGCAGGGTAAAATAGTCCGCCTTATTAACCTCTATAGGGAATTGTTCTAAATGTCTCAAAGCCCAATCACATTTTGGATCTAAAAATATGTTGAAGTTGGGCTTACTTTCACTTAAAAGCTCTCTAGTCTTAAAGCCATAAAACCTAAGTAACCAATCGGCCTGATATAGGCGATGTTCTCTCAGGAGGGGAGGACCATTTTCTGTGGAGGGTAGCAAATTATCTTGGTTCACATTCATAAAAGCAGAATAGAATACACGCTTCAAATCAAAATTATCATATAGGGCCTCTGATACGGACATAATATGAAGGTCACTTTCCTCTGTTGCACCGATAATCATCTGAGTGCTTTGGCCAGCAGGCACATACCTACTAGATGCAGATGGAGGTTTCCAATAAGGTGAAAGAGTGGAGGTTGAAGCCATAGCTTGACTTAATTCCTTGGTAAAGCTCTTATTACTGTTTGTAGTGTTATGAGTAAGTTGATTACTATTATCTATATTCTTTGAATCTTCTTTACTTGGAAGGAGAAGCTTAGTATTACTAGCGGAAATCTTATTAGCCCTTGTATGCTTTGAATCCAGGCTTCTGTCATAGATGCCTAAGTAATCCTTATTCATATCTCTCCTAAGCTGGATTTGACGCATGGGCTTAAGAATATTATTTCTGCTCTTATGAGGTGCCAGCTTCTTTAGACTACTTGCTGTTGGAAGCTCAAGATTAATGCTCATCCTATCTGCATACCAACCAATAGCTTCTATTAAGGCTTGATCAGTTCCGGGAATAGTCTTGCAATGAATATATCCATTGAAATTGTAATCCTCTCTAAGCATTCTCAAGGCTTGGAAAATAAGCTCCATAGTGTGATTTGGACTCACCATAATACCAGAGCTTAGAAACAATCCTTCAATATAGTTTCTTCGATAAAATTCTATTGTAAGCTCGCATATCTCCTCAGGTGTAAAGGAGGCGCGGACCACATCATTGGATGACCGGTTAAAGCAATACTTACAATCAAATATACATTCATTTGTAAAAAGTATTTTTAGCAGGGAAATACATCTTCCATCAGCAGAAAAGGAATGACAAATTCCACTGGCCAAGCTATTGCCTATACTTGAGTCTTTACCCTTACGGTTAACGCCGCTGGAAGTACAGGCTACATCATATTTGGCTGCATCAGATAAAATCTCTAATTTCCTTTGAATTGTCATAGCTTCTTGAATAATCATTACTTTCGTCCTCTTAACCAAACACTTGTTCTAAGTAAATTGTATCAAAGAGTAAGGTCTTAGTCAAGAAAAATCGAACAATAGTTCATGTGTTTTGTACTGCTTTTGTTTTTATCTATCTAGAATTTTTTCAAATATTAAGCCAGTCAAGAACCAAGCTGGGGCATAATCAAATCGAATGACGCCCTTAATATTAAATTTTGATTTACTATAGTCCCAAGGACATGCTCTGTATTTCTTTAGAATAACACCAGTAGTGTATTCAATTGTATAAATTAAAAATGCATATACACCTCCTCGCAAAAGAGCATTCCTTTTTTGTAGTTTAGTACATATAGGACTGAGACAGGCAGCTAGGCCATATATAGGGAACATCCAAATGGAGGTATGACAAGAAAGAGTTCTATCATTTGACTTCCATTTTTTAAAGGATCCAAGGCCAGTCCAGAAGCATTCCATACACCATCCACATAGGCCACATATAAAAAAATTGTTAATAAAGTTTTTTTTCATAAGCATAGTATTTGCTTGTCATGGCTTTCCTATGCCAGCATATTTAACCTTATTTGTTAAAAAATTAAAGGGATAGTATAGTAGAAGTTGAAAATAATACTTAATAATAAACAATAAAGTTAGAATAAAGTAGGGAGGTATTTATGCCTAAAGATTCTCAACCTGATAATAAACAAGCAAGAATAAAAAAGGCTAAAGGACAGACACCTATAACAAGAGAAAACAAGCAAAAGAACAATAATGCAAAGAGACAATCTATACCTAATAATGATGTATGATAGGAGGAAAATCTATGGCTAAGGCTGGTATGAGAAGACCTGATCCAAGACAGCCTCATGGAACAGAGGGGCATCAAAAAATGAATATACCAAAAAATATAGTTGAACCAGTTCCTGAAATTCAAGGGAAGGCCAAGTCGGGTAAAAAGAAAGCTAACCCCATCCGTGAATCATAATGAATAGACAAACTAAAAATAAGATTAGTTTTGAAGAACTTAATATACACTTGTTACAGGATGATTGTCCTTCCAAATACTTTAATAGTATTGAAAAAGAGCTTGAGACATACCCTCTTAGTATGGTCCTTGACCTAAAAAAAGTAGAACAGTCAAAGAAGTATCACCCTGAGGGGAATGTATGGAATCACACCATGATGGTTATTGATGAAGCGGCAAAGGTAAGAGAGGAGAGTCATGATAGTAAGGTCTTTATGTGGGCGGCTCTTCTACATGATATAGGAAAGCCAGATACTACAAGAATCAGAAAGGGAAGAATCACATCCTATGACCATGATCTTGTGGGGGCTAGACTTAGTATTACTTTCCTTGAATTTTACACTAGTGATATAGATTTTATTAATAGGGTCAGTATGATGGTAAAATATCATATGCATATGCTATACGTATTAAAGGGATTGCCCCATGGAAATCCTACACAAATGGTAAAAGATACAGATGTTCACGATATTGCACTTCTATGTAGATGTGATAGGCTTGGAAGAATGGGGGTAGATAGAGAGGAAGAAATAAAAAATCATAAAGAATTTTTGAAAATGCTAGAGGCAGATTATTTATAGATTAATCTGCTTTTTTAATTATTGTTTTACAAAATAGGCGTGGATGACAACATATATGTAATAAAATAGAATTAAATGGTAAAGAGATATAAAATATACTGGATTTTTTGGTCTAACTGTCTTATAATGAAAGTTGAATATTAATAGAGGCTTGATTTTTTATTGAGCTTGAATATTGAAAGAAATGAGGTTTATAAATGACAGATAATAATTCTTATACCATTAGCAAAAAGGTAAAGCTTGCCAATTCAATACATCTTATGGATGTTATTGCCCCTAGAGTTGCAGCTCATTGTTACCCAGGGCAGTTTATTATACTTATAGCGGATGAAAAGGGAGAGCGTATTCCTCTTACCATCTGTGATTATGATAGGGAAGCAGGTACCGTTACAATTGTTTTTCAAGCTTTGGGAAATTCAACAAAGCTATTAGCTGAATATAAAGAGGGCGATGCTTTTCGTGATTTTACAGGCCCCCTAGGTCAAAGATCCGAGCTAATAAAGATGCCCAAGGAGGAGCTAAGTAAGAAAAAGGTACTTTTCGTTGCAGGAGGCGTAGGAGCTGCTCCAGTATATCCTCAAGTAAAATGGATGAAGGAAAATGGATATGAAGCTGACTGTATAATTGGAGCAAGAAGCAAAGACCTTATTATTCTTGAAGATCAGATAAAGCAATACGCTAAGAATATTTACATAACTACTGATGATGGGTCTTATGGAATGGCTGGAAACGTAAATGACTGTATCAAGTATCTTGTTAATGAAAAAGGCCAGAGCTACGATTTAATTGTTGCCATTGGTCCTATGATAATGATGAAGTATGTATGCATACTCACAAAGGAGCTTGGTATAAAAACTATAGTAAGTATGAATCCAATTATGGTGGATGGTACTGGTATGTGTGGTGCATGTAGGCTTACAATAGGTGATCAAATAAAATTTGCCTGTGTAGATGGTCCGGAGTTTGATGGACATTTAGTTAATTTTGATGAGGCTATGAACAGGCTTGCAATGTATAAGACACAGGAGGGTAAAAGTGTTCTTCGTGAGAGAGAGGGAGATACCCACCATCATGCTGGATGTGAGTGTCATGATAATTAGGTTTGTTTTATGGAATAATTGCTAGGAGGATAGTATTATAGTGGACGTATTAAAAAAGGTTCCCATAAAGGAACAGGACCCGAAGGTAAGAGCTAAGAATTTTGAAGAGGTATGCTTAGGCTATACATTAGATGAGGCTGTAGCTGAGGCTAGTCGCTGTATACAGTGTAAGAACGCAAAATGTATTAAGGGATGTCCAGTTTCTATAGATATACCGGGATTTATTAATGAAGTAGTTAATAAAGACATAAATGAGGCATATCAGATTATTAATAAGTACTCAGCCTTGCCCGCCATTTGCGGACGAGTATGCCCCCAGGAGGTCCAGTGTGAACAAGTATGTATCCGTGGTATTAAGGGAGATCCTGTATCAATAGGTAAGCTTGAGAGATTTGTAGCCGATTGGGCAAGAGAGAATGGTATTAAGCCCTCACAACCCAAGAATAAGAATGGAAGAAAGGTTGCAATTATTGGATCAGGACCAGCAGGACTTACCTGTGCCAAGGAAATGGCCGAGATGGGATATGATGTGACAATATTTGAAGCACTACATGAACCTGGTGGGGTGTTGGTGTATGGTATACCTGAATTTAGACTTCCTAAAGAGGCAGTGGTAAGACCAGAAATTGAGAATGTTAGAGCATTGGGTGTAAAGATAGAAACAAATGTTATTGTGGGTAAATCAGTAACCATAGATGAGCTTATGAATGATGAGGGCTTTGAGGCTGTATTTGTTGGAAGTGGAGCCGGATTACCCAAATTTATGGGTATACCTGGTGAGAATGCCAATGGTGTGTTCTCTGCTAACGAGTATTTGACAAGAAGTAATCTGATGAAGGCCTTTGACTCTAGCTATGATACTCCCATTATAACCGGCAAGAAGGTTGCGGTTGTAGGTGGAGGAAATGTAGCAATGGATGCGGCTAGGACTGCCTTAAGACTTGGTGCAGAGGTTACTATAGTATATAGAAGAAGTGAAGAGGAGCTTCCTGCAAGGATTGAGGAGGTTCATCATGCTAAGGAGGAAGGAATACATTTTCAACTTTTAACCAATCCTAAAGAAATTCTTGTTGACGAAAAAGGATGGGTAAAGGGTATGAGATGTGTTAGAATGGAGCTAGGAGAAGCAGACCAATCAGGAAGGAGAAGACCTATAGAGATTGAGGGGTCTGATTTTATACTAGACCTAAATACTGTAATTATGTCTCTAGGAACTAGTCCAAACCCTTTAATTATTTCTACAACAAAAGGATTAGAGAGTAATAAATATGGATGTATAGTAGTTGATGAGGCTACAGGTTTAAGTTCAAGAGAGGGAGTATTTGCTGGTGGTGATGCTGTCACTGGTGCTGCTACTGTAATATTAGCCATGGGTGCCGGTAAAGTAGCTGCAAAGGCTATGAATGATTATTTGTTATCTAAGAATGTATAGACTTTACTAATATTGAATTAGCTTGTGTTTTAGGCTTATAAAGATTATTGACATAAAGGGGAGGACATATGGACCAAGAATTTGTAGTTAATTATTCAATAGTATTAATTGTAGTAATTGTAAGTATTGCAATATTACTATTATTGATTATTGCCTTTTTTAGAATTTTGAAATTAAGGCAAAAGCTTGGTGAATTAGATAAGGAAAATGGCAGAATAATCACAAGCTATGATGATATGGAGTCAATGTATAAAAGTGCTATTAATTCATATAATACATTAAATACCCATTATGAGGATCTTCATAAAAGTAGTGAAGGTTTTAAAAAACTGGCCTATACTGACCTTCTTACTGAACTACCAAATCGAGTAGCATTTACAGAGATGCTCAATCATATTATGCTGACTATTCGTAGTGATGAAATTATAGGTATAATAGATATAGATATAGATAATTTTAAGAATATTAATGATACTTTAGGACATTCCTATGGTGATGAATTATTAATTGATGTTACTCATAGGCTAAAGCAGGTTACAGACGAGAATGATTATCTAGCACGGATTGGTGGAGACGAATTTATTATTCTTACACAAAATCTTGAGGATATGGCCTCCTATGAGGAAAAAATCAAAAAGATAAGAAATGTATTTACCTTTCCCTTTGTATTGTCTACTAAAGAGTATTTCGTAACTGTAAGTATAGGAGTGGCATTTGCACCCAAGGATGGAAAGACAGCCCAATCCTTAATTAAGAATGTAGATTCTGCTATGTATATGGCAAAGGCCAATGGGAAAAACACCTATACATACTTTGATCCTGACTTTAACAAAATGCTTACCGACAAAATCGAGCTTCAATCAGAGCTTAGAAAGGCTATTGAAAATGATGAATTCAAGCTGTTTTATCAGGCCCAGATGGATCTTGCTAATAAGGGGTTAATAGGTTTTGAAGCCTTAATCAGGTGGGAGCACCCTAATAAGGGATTGTTGATTCCAAGAGATTTTATGAGTTTGGCAGAGGAATCAGGCTTGATTATTCCTATTGGTGAATGGGTCCTAAGAACTGCTTGTTATCAGCTTAAGGAATGGTCTGATATAGGATATACTAATTTTACTATGGCTGTAAATTTATCATCTAGGCAGTTTAAGGACAGGGGCTTTGTTCAAATGGTATATGGCATTATTGAAGAAACCGGCATAGACCCTAGTAGGCTTGAGTTGGAGATAACAGAGACGGTGGCCTTAGAGGATCTAGAATATACAATAGAGATTATCAAGGAACTAAAAACTGTGGGCGTAAGTTTCTCTTTGGATGATTTTGGTACAGGTTATTCTGCCATGAGTTATCTAAAACATTTGCCAATTAGTAATTTAAAGATAGATAAGAGCTTTTTAGACCTGGTGATGGAGGATAATAGAGACAAGAAAATCATACAGGCAATCATCACACTTGCAAAGAGCCTTAATCTTCATGTTATTGCTGAAGGTGTGGAAAAGCCAGAACAGGAGCAGTTCTTAATGGAGTCAGAATGTGACGTAGCACAGGGCTATTTATACAGTAAACCTGTTCCAAAAGAGAGGGCTGAGGAAATACTAATTAATATGACGTCACAATAATAGCTTATACATAAGTCTAGGATGGTGCATAATGGAAGGACCTTACTTCAAGCATTTTTTTATTTTACTACAGATGGTTCTATATAGTATATTTCTTACATTAGATTTTTTGGGTAGGAATTATATCTTATCAAATCAATTGAAATTTACAGTAGTGGTCCTATGCTTTATTTATGTTATTATTAAGGGACAAGGCTATGGCAGAGAGACTACTTGTCTGCGATATGCCATGGTTTTGACCCTTGTTTCAGATATATTAATTTTACTATTAGGTTATTATCTTTATGGCGTAATGACATTTATACTAGTACAACAGCTTCATGGTATGCGAATAAGTGCACTTTTTAATAGAGAAGGACTGGCAAAGAAGAGGAAGATATCATTAAAAACTGCATTCTTAGTGCTTTTTTATCAAGGATTAGTAAGTATTACAGTCTTAATAATGCTATGGCGATTGGGTCTTGATATTAATCCCCTCTTAATTGCTAGCATTATTTATTTTGTATGTATATGTACAAATGTATTAAGATCCATTAAGCTTTCCAAGGTCTATTGGGGCAGTAGGGATGTAAGGTGTTTTACGATAGGTATGGTCTTGTTTTTACTATGTGATATAAATGTTGGATTATTTAATTTATCCGATTTTATTACCCCAAGCCCTGCTTATAATATTATATATTCAATATCATCAATACTTATGTGGACATTTTATGCACCTTCCCAGGTTTTGATTGCACTTAGTGTAGAAAATGAGAAAAAAGTACAAAAAAACAAAAAAATATTATGTAAAAAGTTGTAAATTGATACTTGCATTTGTTAGTTCATTTTGCTATAATGCTTCTATACTTATTTATGGCCTAGTAATATACGGGCAGACTATCATGTTAACGATTTATTTTCTTAGGTTAATTCACTACATTCTGAAATTCACAAAATCTTTTAAAATTCCAAGATCATATTAAAATTTCATAAGGAGGATTACCATTCATGCTAAATGCAGTAAACGAAGAATTACTGGATTATACTTCATTTGTTAGCTTTGTTAAGGAGAATATCAAAGAAAGAATGGGGCATGGCTATAAGGTTAAGGTGTATAAGGTAATGAAGAATAATTCACTTGAGCTAGACAGCCTGGTTGTACTTAAGGAGGATAGAAGCTTTGCTCCGAATATTTATCTGAATGCCTATTATGAATCATATCTAGAGGGTACATGTATAAGAGAAATCATGGATCGTCTATGCATGATTTATAGTCACTGTGCAGTACCTGCTGTGCAAGATAACTTTGAATATTCATTTGAGCTTATGAAACCTTATATTTTCTTTCGTATTATTAGCCTTGACAGGAACAAAAAGATGCTTGCACAGATACCTTACATGGAGTTTTTGGACCTTGCTATAACTTTTCATTGTCTAGTAAGAAGTGAAGAGGACAACATTGCGACCATTCAAATCACTAACGAACATATTAGGCTATGGGGTGTTACTTCCCAGGATATTAAAGACTTGGCATTTGAAAATACCAGGAGGCTATTTCCTCCTGTAATAAAATCAATAGGTGAGATGATTAATGGGATCATTAGTGGTGACATTGGAGAGAAGGAAGGTATTATTATTGAAAATGATTGCAATGATGAATTTCCAATGTATGTACTAACTAATGTAAAAGGAATTAATGGAGCATCCTGTTTATTATATAAAGATGTGATCAAGGAGCTTGCCCAGCTTCTTAAATCGGATCTTTATATTCTACCCAGTAGTATACATGAATTAATACTTGTTCCTATGGTGAGTACAAAGGATAAGGAGAGTTTTAGTAGAATGGTTATGGAGATAAACAGTTCTCAACTACCAGTAGAAGAGATATTGGCGGACCATGTATATATATACTCATTATCAAGGGATACAATAAGCTTGTAATAAATATATGTCGCTTTTTGCTAATTATTCTGTTAAAATAAGCATTGATTATTATTGGAAAAACATTTATTATAATAATGGTATATTTTGCATTATATTGTCATGTTGATAGAGGGATAATGTAAATATATATTATAATAAATGTTTTTTATAGGGGGGAAATATGAAAATATTTATATCTTATGCTTCTGAGAATTTTAATATTGCAAGTAAATTATGTGAGTATCTAGAAAAAGACGGCAAGCATAGATCATAACACATAGGAGGTTAAGCTTATTATGAGGCTGAATGAATTATTGGCATATAAGGATTTCGTTATTCAATGCCATGATAATCCTGATGCTGACTCGATAGCAACGGCATATGGGGTTTATAAGTATCTTAGGGCATATGGTAAGAAAGCTAGGATAATATATTCAGGTAGTAGAAGGATTACTAAAAGTAATCTTGTTCTTATGGTGAAGGAGCTAAATATACCAATCGAGTATGTTGAGAAGCTTGATAAGCCAGAAATACTGGTTACTGTTGACTGCCAATATGGAGAAGGGAATGTTAGCAGGTTTGAAGCAGAGAATATTGCAATTATAGATCATCATAGGGACTGTGGAAGAGAAGCTGATTATAAGGAAGTAAGGTCTAATTATGCTAGCTGTGCCACTGTTTTATATGCAATGTTTCTTGAAGAAGGGTTTGATATAAGATCGGATAAAAGCTTATCAACTGCCTTGTATTATGGCCTTTATTCAGATAGTAATGGTTTTGGTGAAATGAAGCACCCATATGACATTGATTTAATGGAGGATTTAAAGGTAGATGAATATATTTTTGAACGATTAAAAAACAGTAATTTTTCATTAGAGGAGCTAGAAACTGCTGGAATTGCCCTTATTAGATACATATATGATGAAGAGAACCATTTTGCTATCGTTAGAGCTAATCCCTGTGATCCTAATATTTTGGGTTTAATAAGTGACTTGGTCTTACAGGTGGATTGTATTGAATCTTGTATTGTTTTTTGTGAATTGGATGGTAATTATAAGCTGTCAGTACGAAGTTGTCTTAGAGATGCTAAAGCAAGCGACATAGCTATATATATTACTGAGATGATTGGAAATGGTGGTGGGCATAATAAAAAAGCTGGTGGATTTATAAAAGGAACTAAATTTAGCGAGCTTTATAAGAATCAAAATCTAGAAAACTATTTAATTACAAGGATGAAAGAATACTTCTTAAGCTATTGTGTAATTGATAGTAAGAAGGATAAATTAGATGTTACGAATATGAAAAAATATATTAAGCTACCTGTTACTGTAGGCTATGTAAAATCTATAGATATAGAGCCTTCCGATACTGAAATGATAATCCGTACCTTAGAGGGAGATGTTACAATACGTGCACAAGATGATATATATATTATGATAGGTATTAGTGGAGAGGCATACCCCATTAGTAAAGATAAGTTTATTGACAGATATACTGCTAAAGAGGAGCCTTTTTATGCGGAGCTTGACTATGCGCCCAAGGTAAAAAACCGTATTACTGGAGAGTCGAAAAATCTTTTACCTCATGCCAAATCCTGTATACCTACCAGTAAATCTATAATATATGCCAAACAGCTTGACAAGACCACTAAGGTATTTTCAAAATGGGATTATGAGGATTATATGTTGGGTTGTGCCAATGACTATATTGCATGCAGGGATAGTGATGCTCAGGATATATATATAATTAAGAAAGAAATATTTGACAAGACATATAAGCTTTTTGAGTCTAATAGTGGAGAAAAGAAATAATAAGTCTTTAAAATATAAAAACTACTAGATATTTTGTTAAATAATAAACATTTAGCATTTCAATATTTTTCATAATGTGATATAATCATGAATTGGACGAATAAAAAAATAAAATGAGTAGGAATAACCCTCTCAGTTTTGTTTGTATTAAATTTAAGGAGGACATTTCAATGGCAAGAAAAATGAAAACAATGGATGGAAATAATGCAGCCGCTCATGTCTCATATGCTTTTACTGAGGTGGCAGCTATCTATCCGATTACCCCTAGCTCAGTAATGGCCGAAGTGACTGATGTATGGTCAGCTGCAGGCAAAAAAAATATTTTTGGGCAAGAGGTAAGGGTTGTTGAGATGCAGTCTGAAGCAGGTGCAGCAGGTACTGTACATGGCTCGCTAGCTGCTGGTGCATTAACAACTACCTTTACTGCATCACAAGGTTTATTATTGATGATACCAAATCTTTATAAAATCGCTGGTGAATTGCTACCAGGTGTGTTTCATGTATCAGCTCGTGCATTGGCTAGCCATGCATTATCAATATTTGGAGATCACTCTGATGTTTATGCATGTCGTCAGACTGGAGCAGCTATGCTTTGTAGTACTAATCCTCAGGAGATTATGGATCTTGGGGCAGTCGCTCATCTAGCTTCTATCAAGGGAAGACTACCCTTTATACATTTCTTTGATGGATTTAGAACATCCCATGAGCTTCAGAAGATTGAGACATGGGATTATGAGGATCTTAAGGATATGGCTGATATGGACGCAGTAGACGCTTTCCGTCGTAGGTCATTAAATCCTGAGCGTCCTGTACTTCGTGGTTCAGCTCAAAACCCTGATGTGTTTTTCCAAGCAAGAGAAGCATGTAATACATATTATGATGCAATTCCAGGCATTGTAGAAGAATATATGGACAAGGTAAATGCTAAGATTGGTTCTAACTACAAGCTATTCAATTACTATGGTGCAGAAGATGCTGAACAGGTTATTATTGCTATGGGTTCTGTATGTGACACCATAGAAGAAACTATAGATTATCTTAATGCTAATGGACAGAAGGTTGGTCTGGTAAAGGTTCGTTTGTATAGACCATTCTGTGCTGACCGCCTAATTGAGGCAATTCCTTCTACTGTTAAGAAGATTTCAGTACTTGATAGAACTAAGGAGCCTGGTGCTATAGGCGAGCCTTTATATCTTGATGTTGTTACAGCTCTTAAGGGTACTGAGTTTGAGAATATTCCTGTATTTAATGGCCGTTATGGTCTTGGATCAAAGGATACTACACCTGCTCAGATATCTGCTGTTTATAACAATAAAGATAAAAACACATTTACTATTGGAATCAAGGATGATGTTACCAATCTTTCTCTTGATGTTGAGGAACTTCCATCTACAAGTCCTGAGGGAACAATTAGTTGTAAATTCTGGGGACTTGGTGCAGATGGTACAGTAGGAGCCAACAAAAACTCAATCAAGATTATTGGTGACCACACAGATATGTACGCTCAGGCATACTTTGATTATGACTCAAAGAAGTCTGGTGGTGTAACCATGTCTCACTTAAGATTTGGTAAGAAACCTATTAAATCAACCTATTTGATTTCAAAGGCTGATTTCGTAGCATGCCATAATCCTTCTTATGTAAGAAAATACAACATGGTACAGGAGATTAATAAAGGTGGAACATTCCTTCTAAACTGCGGCTGGAACTTAGAAGAGCTTGAAGAGCATCTTCCAGGTCAGGTTAAGCGTTATATAGCTGAGAATGATATTAAGCTTTATACAATTGATGGTATAAGTATTGGTAGAGAGATAGGTCTTGGTGGACGTATTAATACCGTACTGCAGGCGGCATTCTTTAAGCTGGCTAATATTATACCAGTTGACGAAGCAGTAAAATATATGAAGGATGCAGCAACAGCTTCCTATGGTTCAAAGGGAGAGACTATTGTTAAGATGAACCATGATGCAATCGATCGTGGTATTACTGATGTTAAGGAAGTTAAGGTTCCTGAAAGCTGGAAAGATTGTAAGGATGAAGAACTTCATGCGAAAGTTACTTCAGGAAGAAAAGAAGTTGTAGATTTTGTTAATAATATCTTAGCTCCTGTAAGTGCGCAACGTGGTAATGAGCTTCCTGTTTCAGCATTTGTTGATAATGCAGATGGAACACTACCTCAGGGTTCTTCAGCTTATGAAAAACGTGGTATTGCAGTTGATGTTCCTAATTGGGTTCCTGAAAATTGTATACAATGTAACTTCTGTGCCTATGTTTGCCCTCATGCAGTAATCCGTCCTGTTGCTATGACTAAGGATGAAGCTGATAAGGCTCCTGAAGGCATGAAGAAAGTAAAGATGACTGGTATGCCAGACCTAGAGTTTGCTATTACAGTATCTGCACTTGATTGTACTGGATGTGGATCTTGTGCAAATGTATGTCCTGGTAGAAAGGGCGAAAAAGCACTAGTTATGAAGCCATTAGAAGAGAATCTAGAAGAGCAGAAAAACTTTGATTATGGTTTCTCACTTGAAGCAAAGCCAGAAGTAAATGAAAAGTTCAAGGAAACTACTGTTAAGGGTAGTCAGTTTAAGCAACCTCTCTTAGAGTTCTCCGGAGCATGTGCAGGTTGTGGTGAGACTCCATATGCTAAGCTAGTAACCCAGCTCTTTGGTGAGAGAATGCTTATAGCTAATGCAACAGGATGTACATCAATCTGGGGTGGCTCTATGCCTTCTACACCATATACAGTATCAAAGAGTGGCAGAGGACCAGCTTGGGCTAATTCCTTATTTGAGGATAATGCAGAGTTTGGATATGGTATGTTGCTTGCTCAGCAGACCTTAAGAGATAGATTAAAGACTAAGGTGGAAGACCTAGTGTCCACTAGCTCCAATGAGGACTTAAAGGCAGCAGCAGAAAGATATCTTGCAACTTATGATAATGGTCGTGAGAACTCTGGTGCAACTATGGCTCTTGTTAGAGAATTAGAGGCATGTGACTGTGAGGCATGTAGAGAAATCTTAAAGGATAAGGAATTCCTATCCAAGAAGTCACAGTGGATCTTTGGTGGTGATGGATGGGCTTATGATATTGGATTTGGTGGCTTAGATCATGTTATTGCTAGCGGACAGGATGTTAACATTCTTGTATATGATACAGAAGTTTACTCAAATACAGGTGGACAATCCTCCAAATCTACACCTACTGGTGCAGTAGCACAGTTTGCTGCAGCAGGTAAGGAAGTGAAGAAGAAGGATCTTGCACAGATTGCTATGAGTTACGGTTATGTATATGTGGCTCAGATTTCACAGGGTGCAGATTATAACCAGACAATAAAGGCTCTTGTTGAGGCGGAGAGCTATAACGGACCTTCACTTATTATAGCTTATGCTCCTTGTATCAATCATGGTATCAAGGGTGGAATGGGCAAGGCTCAGACAGTTGAGAAGAATGCAGTTCTTTCTGGTTACTGGCATAACTTCCGTTATGACCCACGCTTACTTGATGAAGGAAAGAATCCTTTCTCACTTGATAGTAAGGCTCCTTCAGAGAACTTCCAGGACTTCTTACAGAATGAGGTACGTTACAATTCACTCATGCGCAAGAATCCTGAAAGAGCTAAGAAACTCTTTGAACAAGCAGAGAAACAGTCTGCTGCTAAGTATGAGCACTTAAAGAGATTAGAAACCTTATATTCTGTAAATGAAGATAATGAATAAGAGTTAAGCATCTAATGAATAAAGAGGGTATTGGTATTCCATATGAGGAGTATCAATACTCTCTTATAATTCTCCTGTCTTTATGCTAGTTCTACTTGAGTTTTCGTAAATTGCACTTTGAAAACAAATAAATCTAACTAAAGTGCCAATCTGCCGTATTTCGAAGTGTAAGAGTGGCAGTATCTGGATTATAGGCACCTTAATAAGCCCCGTTTGAACCG
>JAAYRC010000244.1 GCA_012518975.1 Clostridiales bacterium | reverse complement strand
GGATAGGTTGTTGATAAATCCTACCGTTGGTCCAGTAACACTACCATAATACTCTGCTTGATAATAGGCATCCACAGTCTCAGCATTAATTTTATCAAATCTGTCCATAACAGAATCCTCAGCCGCATAAGCTTTGATAGTCATTTGGCCAGACACCATTTCCTCAACAAAACCATTAAGCTCTCCTAGCTTTGCAGACCTTTTTCGAAATAAAGGCTTAACCTTTCTAGCCATATATCTTGTGTAAAATAATGATAAAGGTATGGTAATAAACATAACAAGAACTAGAGTGGGAGAAATAATAACCATCATAATCAAGGATCCTACCACTGTAATTGTACTTGCACATATTTGAATTATATCTGATGATAAAGATGTATTAATAGTATCAATATCATATGAAAATTTACTGATAATATCCCCAACTTGATTCCTATCATAGTAACTAATAGGAAGCTCTACCAGTTTGTTAAATACATCCTCTCTCATCTTACTTATAATCTTCTGACTTAGGTTTATCATAAGCACTGATAGTAAGTAAGATAATATAGAAGATACTATATAAAATATAAGCATCCAACCTGCATAGTAAAACACTGTCTCAAATACTACCATACCCTTACCAGGCTCAATAGCATCTATGGCAAATCCAGATAGCATAGGTCCGATAAGTGCAAAAACATTACTTCCAATGGTAAGAAGTATAGCGGCAATCAAATAGAATTTATAATGTGAAATATAATGCCAAAGGCCCAAAAGTACGTACTTTATATCCCTTGGCCTATCATTCTTCTCGCTTATTCTAGCTGGTCCTCCACCAGTCCTAGCCATATCCTCTGACCTCATTTCGTCTATTTATTTCTATAGTTTTTAAATATTACAATCATTTTCAAACATCCCTAGTAACACGGCTGTTATCTATAGTTCAAATTGTGAGTGATAAATTTCCTTATATACATCACTAGTCTCAAGCAAGTCATCATGACTCCCATAGCCAGCCATTTGCCCATCCTCAAGCACTAATATATTATCAAGCTGCATTACCGAGCTTATTCTCTGGGCTATTATAATACTTGTTGTCTCTTTATGATTCTCCCTAATTGCCTTTCTCAGCATAGAATCCGTCTTATAATCTAAGGCGCTAGAAGAATCATCAAGGACAAGAATTTCAGGATCTCCAGCCAGTGCTCTAGATATTAATAGCCTCTGCTTCTGACCTCCACTTAGGTTACTTCCTTTAATAGCAAGCTCAAAATCCAATCTTTGGTTATACTGCTTTATAAAAGAAGATGCCTGAGCATCTATGCTTGCATCATTAACTTCTTTTTCAGAAAGACCTCTGCCAAGATTAATATTCTCATAGATAGTATCAGCAAATAAGACATCATTCTGAAATGCTACTCCAAATTTCTTTCTAAGCTCTTGTTTATTAAAGCTTCTTATGTCTTGGCCATTAATCCTTATACTACCACTATCCACATCAAAAAAACGCATAAGTAAATGTATTAATGTGGTCTTACCAGAACCTGTTGAGCCAATAATACCTAGGCTCTCACCCTTCTTAATAGAAAAACTCACCTTATTAATACAAGGCTCTTTAGTATAAGAGAAGCTTACATTATCAAACTCTATGTGATAATCAGAAAAGCTAGGATCAATCTGAAGCTCTTCTAGATCCTCTTCAGTATCCAAAACCTCTTCTATACGGATAGCAGAGGCAGTAGCCCTAGATAACATAATAAAAATTCTTGTAATAGCCATAACTGCATGAAGCATGATCATAAAATATGATAGAAAAGCCACTATTTTTCCAGGTTCTGATACACCGCTATTAACCCTGTAGGCACCCATAATAACAACCATGGTAAGCCCTATATTAAGCAATAAATTCATAGTTGGATTTGTAACAGCCATTAATCTACCAGCGACTAACTCCTTATCCACAACATCCTGATTAACAATAGCGAACCTGCTTTTCTCATATTCTGTCTTTGATAAGGCCTTTATAACCCTAGCACCAGTAACGTTTTCTCTCACAACTCTGGTCATTTTGTCTGCTGATTCTTGAAGTTTACCGTACATAGGGATACCTTTTTTTGATACCATATATACTATGATGATCAAAAACGGTAAGACTCCTACTAGAATCAAAGTTAGTACCGGTTCTAGCGTACTGGTTATAATTATACCCCCAACTAATATAATAGGTGCTCTTACTCCAATTCTTTGCATCATACCTATCATATGGTGAATGTTATAGGTATCTGTAGTTATTCGAGCTTCAAGAGAGGGTATAGTAAAATAGTTAAGTTGTCTTCCAGAAAGATTTAGTACTTTCTCAAACAGATCATGGCGAAGTCGCTCAGTGGTGTCTCTAGCCACCTTGGCTGCCATACGATTTGCTATTATATTAAAGGTTCTTGCTCCTATAGACAGGGCCACCATAACTAATCCCCATAATAAAATCAACTTAATATCATTTAGCGGAATAATATTATCTATAATGAAAGCCAGTACCCAAGGTAGACCAAGATCCATGAAGGTACCTAGTATCTTTATGGTTAATCCTATCCCCATCCTAAAATAATAGGGTTTTAAATATGTCAATACTCTCTTCAATCTAATACCTCCAAGTGATTGAATTTTAAAGAATCAAATATAATCTTATCATTCGTAATAAAGTGATGTCAAGTCGCCTGCTTATGTATCAATAGTATAACTTATCCCTGCTTGTCAATAATGATATATGATACAAGCAAATATCAAGGAAAAATAAGTAAGCACTCTACAAAACAGAAATATAGAGCGCTTACTTATTTTCTATTGTTTTTTAATTAATATAATCAATAATACTAGTAGTATATTAACTACATCCATCCAACACTTTGTTTATCTCTTCAACCCAGGTATCGTCATCTGTTGTAAAATAATCCATGAATTTTCCGAAGTTGCTACTTGCAACTATCGTATCATCATCAACGAACTTTTTTATTCTAATTAACATATCCCTATAATTTTCTCTGGATATCTGCCTAAAGATTTCCTCTCGTTGGTCACTCCTTGCTTTATAATTTGTAACTCCTGTACACTCTTCAATAATTGGAGCATTTATTTTCTTAGCTGGCGAATTTAATAAAATCTCTTTCCAATGAGTAATTATTATCTGCATAGTACACGGATTTCCGTATATAATTACCATTTCAGCAGCACCCTTGATACCATGAAAATCATCAATTTTATGTTTGATATCCATATACTGTTCATATGGTTTTTTATCCGTATCACAAAATATTAACACAATATCATATGTACCATTCTGATACTTATCTTGATATCTAGCAGGAATCATTCCATTTCCATCTGCATTTTCTAGTCTAATAGCATACTTTCTATTCCAAACATCCAGTTTCTTTAATTTATCTAAATATTCATATTCCTCAGAACCTTCACATATAATACAAATTCTTATTTGCTGCAATATTGGAGGGAGTCTATTCTTCATACTCATTTACCTCCTTTTTATTGCCTTTGATATCAAGTAAAGAGTATATTAATTCAGGATCTGGTAAGGCACCTAATGCACCATTACGATACTTCTCCCTAATATCCGTTGTATCGCGGACACCATCTTGTGCTGTGAAGTCCGCTAAAGAATATACATATACGCTTTCTTTATCCTTATGAACAAACCAAATCTGTTCTTTACGAAATATTTTTTTACAGTCTATCAAGCTAATATCATGAACTGTGAAAATAAGCTGTGCATCCTTGTTTAGCTCATTATTAAACATCGCAACAATCGCCCTTGTGAGTTTGAAGTGAATACTACTGTCCAATTCATCAACTACAAGAATTCTTCCATGCTCAATTCCCTCAATAATATAACTTGCAAGCGCCGCTATTTTTTTTGTTCCAGTTGAATCAAACAACAAGCTAGGTACTTTAACTCCTTTATAAGTAGATACTAACCGGATTTGATCCATAATATTCTCAGGAATATCCAGCACCTTTTCTTCTGGCTTATCTTTACCTTTTTCTAACTCTAGATTAATACTATCCATATCAACATACTCGAAATTATCCATATACAAATCAGCATTTTTTATAAATGAAGTGATTTTTTCTTGCATACTATTTCTATTCTTCATAAGCTCTATTGTTTTATTTAAGGGAATATTGTTCATATTAATTATATCAATATTTAATGCAAAACTAGACATAATTTGCTTCATCTCTTCAAGTCTTCTGAATTTATTTGTATCTACCAGATAAATCAAAATATTATTTTGTGCTAGTAGAGGCATCAGATGAGACATTTCAATATCAATACAAGAGTATTCACCTTTTTCATTATCTTTTAAAAGCCAAATTTCTTCTTTTATGTTTCCATATTGATCTTTATATATTTGCATAAACTTTTCATATAAATATTCTTTCTTAGCTTCATTATATTTAAAATCATAAGAAAACTCTCTGCCTTCATATAAAAAAGTAACTCCCAGCTCATATATTGGATTATCAGTAAACATATTTGTTATAGCACCAGATTTTTTATTTAGAAGCACATTACGAATTGCACGAATACACTTCACCAAACAAGTCTTTCCAGCATTATTTGCTCCGTATATTCCTGCAACTTTTAAAATATTTATATTGTTTTCTCTGTGTACATTTGTTGAAAACTTTTTATATCTCATATCAGCTTTCATAGAAAATTCAATCTGATTAATAAAAGCAAATACATTTTTTGCTCTAATTTCTATTATCATAGTAACCCCTCCATAAAATTACATGTTATCTTTATTATAACAGATAATATTTTTTGTGCAATATTTTTTCATTAAAAATATTGCACTTATTTATGAATATTTCTAAATGCATTTGATAACATCAGCTTAATTCGGTTTAGCTGATTTACTGTAGATATTCCAGGGTCATAATCTATAGGTACAATATTAGCAAAAGGATAGAGATCTTTAATAGGCTTAATCATACCTTTTCCTGCAACATGGTTGGGTAGGCAGGCTAGAGGCTGTACACAGATAATATTTTCAGCTCCCTGCTTAATAAACTCAATCATTTCTGCGGCGACAAGCCAACCTTCTCCTGTCTGATTTCCAAGGGAAAGTATATTAGATGCCATATCTGCCAGCTCACCTATAGGAGTGGGAGGATGAAATCTTTTACTCCTTTCAAGCTCCCTAGCCATTACTTTACGAAAACCCTCCATATAATTTCCTGCTATATTACCAAGTCTCATGTTTAATTTCTTCCCGGCAAGATACTGGTATCTGAATCGTGCATTATAAGAAGAATATAAGAGATAATCCATAAGATCAGGTACAACCGCCTCCGCTCCTTCCTCTTCAATGATGCTAACTATGTCATTGTTAGCAGTCGGATGGTACTTTAAAAGTATTTCTCCTACCACTGCCACTCTGGGCTTCTTAATTTCCTTTAGCTCTAACCTGTCAAAGTCTTTTATTATAGCTTTGATATTTGATTTAAACACCCTATAGCTACAATCTCTTACATTATCCTTAGCAATTTCCATCCATTTTCTAAATAATATATTGGCTGAGTCTGGAAACTGCTCATAGGGTCTCGTCCTATATAGAACTCGCATAAATAAATCTCCGTAAACAAGTGCCATCAGACACCTGTTTAATAAGCCAATAGAGTATCTAAAGCCTGGTTGTTTTTCTAGACCCACAGTATTGACAGAAATTATAGGCACCATAGGAAAACCAGCCTGCTCAAGCCCAAGCTTTATGAGGGCAAGATAATTTGTTGCCCTACAGCCTCCTCCACTTTGGGTAATTATTACTGATGTTGTGTCAGGATTATAGATTCCTGATTTTAATGCTTGTATAATCTGGCCCACCATAATTATTGCTGGATAGCAGGCATCATTATTGACATATTTCAAACCCTCATCTACAGCTGTTTTATCCATGGCAGGAAGAACCTCTAGCTTGTATCCACTCATTCTTGCTGCTTCCCTTATTAATTCAAAATGTATGGGTGCCATTTGTGGAGCAAGTATTGTATGGCTACTACGCATACTCTTAGTAAATATAGGCCTATTATAGGATGACTCATCTTTCATAGGACTATAACCATTTCGCTCCCTCTCCTCCATTGCTGCCAAAAGTGAACGAATTCTTATCCTAGCAGGTCCTAGATTGTTACCTTCATCAATCTTCAGCATTGTATACATCTTTCCTCTAGAAGAAAGTATTTCACTAATCTGATCTGAGGTTACGGCATCAAGTCCACATCCAAAGGAGTTTAACTGAATCAACTCCAATGATGGCTCAATACTTGCTAGGTAGGCAGCCCTATAAAGCCTAGAATTATAGGTCCACTGATCAACTACACGTAAATTAAAATCAAATTCAGCTATATGACCTATACTATCCTCCGTAAGGACAGCCAATCCGTATGATGAAATAAGCTCTGCAATTCCATGGTTAATCTCAGGATCAACATGATAAGGCTTACCGCAAAGTATTATCCCTTTCTTATTGTTGGTCTTAATAAGTTTAAAAGCCTCTTCTCCCTTATTCCTGATATCCTTCTTATATTGCTCTCTCTCTTTACTAGCCGCTATTACAGCCTCCCTGGCCTCCTTTATACTTACTTTGTAATCCCTAAATTCCTCAACAATTCTTTTTGCCAATACTTTTTCGTTATCAAGAGATAAAAAAGGTGCAATAAACCTTACCTGACCATTTTTTATTTCATCTATATTATTTTTAATTAGCTCAGGATAGGAAATAACAACAGGGCAATTATAATGGTTATGGGCACTCTTATATTCCTTCTTCTCATATACAACTGAAGGATAGAAGATAGTATCCACTCCTTGGTCTATTAAGCTATAGATATGGCCATGGCATAGCTTAGCAGGATAGCAGGTGGATTCTGAAGGAATTGTCTCTAATCCTCTTTCATATATATTCTTACTTGAAGCTGGTGAAAGTATTACCCTAAAGCCTAAGGAGGTCAGAAGAGTAAACCAGAAGGGGTAATTCTCATACATATTAAGAACCCTAGGAATTCCTATAAGACCTCGTCTTGCCTGAGATAGGGAAACAGGTCGGTATTTAAAGGTTCTACGATACTTATAATCGTATAGATTAGGAAGTCTTTCTTCTTTCCTAATTTCTTGACCACTTCCTCTTTCACATCTATTACCGCTTATAAAACTCTCCCCATTAGAAAATTTATTAATAGTTAACAAACAGTGGTTAGTACATTTATCACATCTTCTACTAGAAGTATTCATACTAAATTCTATAAGGGCATCCTTAGTCAATAATGAAGAAGTCTTATTGTCCATTTCATGGTCCTTAGAATAAAGAGCTGCACCATAAGCCCCCATTAGGCCTGATATCTCTGGACGAATAACCTTTCTGTCCAATATAAGCTCTATAGCACGAAGCAGGGCATCATTATAGAAGCTACCTCCCTGTACTACAATTTTCTCTCCAAGCTCCTTTTCATTTCTTAGCTTAATCACCTTATAAAGAGCATTTTTTATAACTGAATATGCCAGACCAGCTGACAAATCCGAAATCATTACCCCTTCTTTTTGTGCCTGCTTAACCTTGGAATTCATAAAAACCGTACATTTGGTACCTAAATCTACAGGTGCCTTTGCATATAGTCCTAATTTTGCGAATTTCTCTACCGGAATATTAAGAGAACTTGCGAAGCTTTCTAAAAAAGAGCCACATCCTGAGGAACAGGCCTCATTAAGTAAAATACTATCAATAGCATTGTTTTTAATCCTTAGACATTTCATATCTTGGCCGCCAATATCAAGAATAAGATCCACTCCAGGTTGAAAAAATTCAGCCGCCTTATAATGGGCCACTGTTTCAATCACACCATAATCAGCATGAAGGGCCGCCTTCATCAAGGCTTCTCCATATCCAGTTACAGTAGAACTAGCAATAGTTACATCTTTAGGCAACTGCTTATACATATCAAGTAAGATAGATACAAGTTTGATAAGAGGATTACCCTCATTCTTAGAGTAATGGGAATACAAAATTTCTCCCTCTTCTCCTATAAGTACAAGCTTGGTAGTGGTGGAACCAGCGTCAATTCCTAGATATGCCTTTCCCTGATAATCACATATACTTCCCTTTTCAACTCTTGCCTTTTCATGCCGAATCTTAAAGTCCTGGTATTCCTGCCTGTTATTAAACAATGGGGCTAAACTAATAATCTCATCTTCTTTTTTATCTCTTATTTCCTGGGCCTTATGATATAGGGCTTCTAACTTTATATAATTTTTTTCTTGTCCCAGTAAGGCGGCGCCCATTGCTGTAAAAAGCTGCGAATTTTCCGGACAAATAGACTCTACACATCCATTTCCTAGGCTCATGGTAAATCTTTTCCTAAGCTCTGACAGAAAAAAGAGGGGTCCACCTAGAAATGCTACCCTTCCCCTTATAGGCTTACCACATGCTAGCCCACTAATGGTCTGGTTAACAACTGCTTGAAATATTGAAGCAGCAATATCTTCTTTTCTTGCTCCCTCATTTATAAGTGGCTGGATATCAGTCTTTGCAAATACCCCACACCTAGAAGCTATGGGATAGATAACCTTACTTTTCTTGGCATATTCATTAAGCCCTTTTGCATCAGTGTTAAGAAGGGCTGCCATCTGGTCTATAAAGGCTCCCGTACCTCCAGCACAGCTTCCGTTCATTCTTTGTTCTACTGGTCCCTTAAAATATGTGATTTTTGCATCCTCTCCCCCCAGCTCAATAACAACATCGGCCAAAGGAATAAATACCTGTACAGCTCCTTGGCATGCTACTACCTCTTGAATAAATGGCAACGATAACCATTTGGATACTGATAGTCCACCTGAACCAGTTACACTTATACTACAGCAGATATTGCCAAGCTTTTTATAACAATCTGTAATCATTCGAACTAGAACATTGGTCATGTCCGAAAAATGCCTCTCATATGCCTGATAAATTAATTTCTTGTCCTCTAGTAGAACTATTTTTACGGTTGTTGAACCGATATCAATTCCCATATTGGTCTTTAACATAATTCTAGCCCTGCCTTAGCATATATTTATACTTTCTAATCAAGATTTGTGCTTACTTATGTATTATGTTCATCTTTAAAAAAATCATGCAGGATAAAGGCAAAATTTGAATATAAAGTAGGTAATAAAAAGCATAAAAAAAGCCCAACAACCCACTCTTTTTTGTGAGCTGTCAGGCTATTTTAGCCAACTACTATTTTTCCCCTTGACTAGCTAGGAATATGTCCATGAACTTCATATAATCCTGATATGAAAATAATATATCAAGCATATCTGATAGGCCGTCCAGGCTTATTTTACCTTCAGGAAATGCCGGCGGTGTATGCCAATTAGGGGCAGTTCTAACCAGATTGCTAGAGGACTGCCACAAAGAATCAGACTGCCTAACCCCTGTTGTCTTAACCGTTCCAGCAGTAAAATCCTCCTCCATATATTTAATAACCTTAACTACATAATTCTGGGTTTCCTTAAAAGGAGGTATGCCACCATATTTCTTTACATTGCCCATTCCTGCATTATATGCTGCTAAGGCTAGCTTGGTATCACCATCATAACGCTTTAACAAATCCGATATATACTTTGAACCGCCCATAATATTTTGCTCAGGATCAAACGAATCTGTTACTCCTAATTCAGCGGCGGTAGCAGGCATCAGCTGCATTACTCCCTGTGCCCCTGACCTAGATACAGCATCGGGATTAAAATTAGATTCAGCCTTTCCAATGGCCTTTAAAAGATTAAGTGGGACATTGTATTTTCTAGAGGCTTGTTCAAATATCTCATCTAGACTTTTGCTTTCTTCCATATAGGATGAAAAGACTTCATTATTTGACTTCTTTACCTTAGCATTTTTGATATCATATTCTACAGGTTTTATATTTGACATCCTATTGATATTTGTCATAATTTCCTCCTTCGTATAAAACAAAAGCATATCTTTACTGATACTAGCAACATATTTCTACAATAAAGTCCTTCTTAGCTCTTCATTGGATTTAATGGAAAGATAAGCTGGTGGAATATCAAAAACTGTCTTAGCTCCAAAATCAGCCTCCTTATTCAGCCTATATGCCGCCCTTGCACAGGCCAATAATACACTGGCAGTAAACTCTGGATTAGAATCAAGCCTTAGGCTATATTCAATAATACTGGTATTCTCATAATTAAGTCCTGTCTTACCACTTTGAATTACAAATCCACCATGAGAAATCTTATTATGATTCCTATCTAATTCCTCTTTAGATATAAAATGCACAATTGTATTATAATCACTAAAATAATCTGGCATAGTCTTGATATCCTTCTCAATACGACTAAGATCAGCCCCATCCTCTGCTACCACAAAGCACTCTCGCAGATGCTTTTGCCTAGTTGAAAATTCAGGCATTTCACCATTTCTTACCCTCTCCAATGCCTCTTCTACTGGGATAGTATATTGCTTTGCATCCAACACACCCTCTACCCTTCGTATAGCATCAGAATGTCCTTGACTCACACCCTTGCCCCAGAAGGTATAATTTTTACCCTCAGGTAGGACTGCCTCTGCATATAATCGGTTCAGAGAGAATAAGCCCGGATCCCATCCACTAGCAATTACACATGTTTTTTTTGACTTTAGGCCAGCCTTATTAACAGCATCATAGTATTCAGGAATTTTTGCATGGGTATCATATGCATCCACTGTATTAAATAAGGCTGCAAATTCAGGTCCTTGGGAGGGAAGATCAGACTTACTACCTCCACATAAAATCATTACATCTATTATATCGGTCATTTCCTTGGCTTCATTTATATGATAAGCCTTGGCACTTTTTGTTATTAACTTAACCTCATCCGGATTTCTTCTAGTAAAAACTCCAACCAGGTCCATATCCTTGTTTTGACGTATACAAAGCTCTACACCTTTTCCCATATTACCATAACCTAGTATTCCTATTCTAATTTTTTGCATTAAATTACCTCCTGACTTTATGTCTTTATAAATCTAAGCAAATAAAATAATATACATTTTTGACTTTTTTAGTATAACACGAAAAAAAGAGCTTTTGCAAATTAATATCTGCAAAAGCTCAAATTATTCAACCTGCCTAATAAGAGGTTTGTTTATTTTATACTTATCTTAGTACTAGAATTATGATTTAAGTCTTTTTTCTAGTTCATTTAATTGCTCTTCTAGCTCCTTAGGAAGTTTATCACCATAGCCCTCATAGTGCTTTCTTACAGAAGCTACTTCAGCAAGCCACTCTTCCTTCTTAACATCAAGTAGCTCTTCCATATCAGCCGAACTAACTTCTAATCCTGAAACATCTATAGCGTCCTTGCTAGGTAAATATCCGATTGGCGTTTTCTCTGCCTTAGCAGAACCGTTGGTTCTCTCAACAATCCACTTTAGCACGCGACTGTTGTCACCAAATCCTGGCCATAGCCATCTTCCACCTTCATCCTTACGGAACCAGTTAACATAGAAAATCTTTGGTAATTTACTCTCATCAGCTTTATTACCAATATCAATCCAATGCTGTAGGTAATCACAAACATGATATCCACAGAAGGGAAGCATAGCAAATGGATCACGACGTACCTGGCCGATACTATCGGAGATTGCAGCTGCAGTTATCTCTGAACCCATGATTGAACCAAGGAATACTCCATGCTCCCAATCAAAGCTTTCATTTACTAAAGGAATAGTGCTTGGTCTACGACCACCTATTAGGATAGCACTTATAGGTACTCCTGCTGGATCCTCCCACTCATCAGCTATTACAGGACATTGGCTTGCAGGTGCTGTAAATCTTGCATTGGGATGAGCCGCTGGTGTCCCAGAATCAGGTGTCCAGTCATTACCATGCCAGTCAATTAAATGGTCAGGTGCATCTGTTCCAATGCCCTCCCACCATACGTCACCATCATCTGTAAGAGCTACGTTGGTAAATATTGTGTTCTTTTCAACGCTAAGCATTGCATTAGGGTTAGATGACATAGAAGTTCCAGGTGCAACTCCAAAGAAACCTGCCTCTGGGTTAATTGCATAAAGTCTGCCATCTTCACCAAATTTCATCCATGCAATGTCATCACCAATTGTCTCTACCTTCCAACCAGGAAGTGTAGGAATTAACATAGCTAGATTAGTCTTTCCACAAGCACTAGGGAAAGCACCCGTAATATAGTTAACTTTACCATTAGGATCAGTTAATTTAAGGATCAACATATGTTCCGCTAACCAGCCCTCTTCTTTAGCTTGAACAGAAGCTATACGAAGAGCAAAACACTTTTTACCTAGTAGAGCATTACCACCATATCCTGAACCATAAGACCAAATTGTCTTTTCCTCAGGGAAATGGCTTATATATTTCTTCTCAATAGGAGCACATGGCCAAGCAACATCTTTCTGTCCCTCTTCTAATGGAGCTCCTACTGAATGGAGACACTTTACAAACTCACCATTCTCACCAAGGGTCTCTAGAACCTCAGTTCCAATCCTTGTCATGATTCTCATATTAACAACTACATAAGGACTATCTGTTAACTCAACACCTATTTTAGATATTGGAGATCCTATAGGTCCCATTGAGAAAGGAATAACATACATAGTTCTTCCCTTCATAGATCCGGTATACAACTTTGTCATTTCAGCCTTTAGCTCAACTGGATCAACCCAGTTATTAGTAGGGCCTGCATCATCCTTACTTTTTGAAGCAATAAATGTCCTATCCTCAACACGTGCCACATCAGATGGGTCACTGCGGAATAAATAACATCCTGGACGTTTTTCTTGATTTAAAGCAATAGCCATTCCAGAATCAACCATCATTTTCAATAAACGATCATTTTCTTCCTGAGATCCATCACACCAGTAAATATTGTCTGGCTGGCACATTTTTGCCATTTCATCTACCCATGCTTGCAAATTTTTGTTCAAAATAACAAATCACCACTTTCTGTTTATTTTTATAATACAGTCTGTATAATACATTTACATATATCAACTTATAGTTATCTTATGTTAACATACAATGTAGAATACAAAACTCATTATACCTAACTTTCCACATAAATAAAAGGTTTTAATGAAAATTTTAGAAAAAAATTAGCTTTCAATATGAATTTTGCATATCGAAAGCTAATTTAATAAATATTAATTGTCAATTAATTTGTTTTTCTTAGTCCAGCTCATCATATTACGAAGTTCTGCTCCAACCTTCTCTAATGGATGTTCTGCTTCGATTCTTCTCTTAGCATTAAAGTTAGGACAACCAATCTGATTCTCAAGGAGCCAATTTCTAGCAAATGTTCCATCTTGAATATCTGAAAGCACCTTTCTCATAGCATTCTTAGTATCCTCTGTTACTATCTTAGGACCGGTAACATAGTCACCATATTCAGCTGTATTAGATATGGAATATCTCATTCCTGCAAATCCACTTTCATTAACAAGATCAATGATTAGCTTCATCTCATGTATACACTCAAAATATGCATTAGCAGGATCATAGCCAGCCTCTACTAAAACTTCAAAACCTGCCTTCATAAGCTCTGTAACACCACCGCACAATACTGCCTGCTCACCAAAAAGGTCTGTCTCTGTTTCTTCCTTAAAGGTGGTTTCAAGAACTCCAGCCCTTGCTCCACCTATTCCTAATGCATAGGCAAGTGCCAAGTCCTGAGCCTTACCTGTTGCATCTTGATGTATTGCCATTAAGCATGGTACTCCTTGGCCCTCCATATACTGGCTTCTTACAGTATGTCCAGGTCCCTTAGGTGCTATCATAATTACGTCTACATCCTTTGGGGCAATAATCTGACCATAGTGTATGGAGAAGCCGTGAGCAAACATAAGTACATTGCCTGCCTCAAGGTTAGGCTCGATAGAATCCTTATATAGTTTAGCCTGCTTTTCATCATTAATTAATATCATGATGATATCTGCCTTCTTTGCTGCTTCATCTGCAGTATATACCTGAAAGCCTGCCGCCTCAGCCTTAGCCCAAGATTTGCTTCCCTGATAAAGTCCGATTACTACGTTTACACCGGATTCCTTTAAGTTAAGCGCATGAGCATGGCCTTGACTGCCATAGCCGATAACTGCTACTGTCTTTCCATCTAATAGTGATAAATTACAATCCTGTTGATAATAAATCTTTGCCATAAACTTTTATCCTCCATTTTTAAATTTATACTTAATAATCTATAAAGTCTGATATATCTCCAGATCCTCTGGGAAGTCCAGTAATTCCTGTACGAACTAGTTCCTTAATAGTATACTGCTCAAGCAATTTTATAAATGCATCTATTTTGTTCTGTGTTCCTGTTAGCTCAATCATAAGAGAATCAATTGCCACATCTACGATCTTTGCTCTAAATATATCTGCTATAGATATAATTGCTTGACGGTCTTCACCCTCCGCACTAACTTGCACTAATATTAATTCTCTTGTAACCGACTCGCCTCTTACTAGCTCTGTAATTTCTATAACATCCTCAAGCTTTTGCAGTTGCTTTCTTATCTGATCAAGTATCTGGTCATCACCATGTACCATAACAGTCATTCTTGAAATGGTAGGATTCTGAGTTTCACCAACGGTCAGGCTATCTATATTATAGCCTCTTCTACTGAACAATCCTGCTACGCGACTTAAGACACCAGCTGTATTTTCAACCAGAATTGACAAAACCATTCGTTTCATAGCATACTCCTTCCCTATGTATTTATATACAGTCACATCCCTAATGATTATCCTATAATAATAGCCCCACACCACAGTACAACTGTAATGGGGCTAGTGATGCTGTATAAAAATTAATATTTTTTAGTTGATTGATATTGTAACAACAAGATACTGGTTTGTCAAGTACTGACAGTAGTTTCTTTTTATTTTTTTCTTTCCTTAATCGGAATATTTATAGCTGCTAAAAGTAAATAAGAATTCATATTATACTATAATCATTAGTCCTATGTTTCTAATAAAACCAG
This sequence comes from Clostridiales bacterium, assembly GCA_012518975.1. Classification (GTDB taxonomy): domain Bacteria; phylum Bacillota; class Clostridia; order Lachnospirales; family Lachnospiraceae; genus Mobilitalea. The sequence continues at coordinate 1,645 of JAAYRC010000244.1, read as the reverse complement.
ACTTTAAATAAGCATATTTTATAATACTAATCCTCCTTTTAATAAATCCCTCCTGGTCTAGCTTAGAAAACCTAAGGATAATATCTAGCTTGTCTCTATCTATAAGGTCACCATATAGGCTTGCAAATTCCTCAGCCTGTCTATATAAAGCATGTAAAGAATCTTTTTGTGATTTAATATTACCAACACGATTTAATACATATGAGAAAAAGCTTTGATTACCAACCACATTGGCTCCATGCTGTCTATATAATAGTGTCGGCTCCTTTACAAATCCGATTTTACCCATAGAAGCAGCTATTAGTCCTATCCAGCCATCATGGAGTCTAGCTCTTTCTGGTAAAGCATTGCTTTGCAATACCTTGCGGACAGCCTGATTTATCATAAGAGTACAGCCAATTATCTTATTCTCCATTAGTAAATGATTTAGATCAGTTAATCTAGGATTTAACCTCCCTGACTGGAAAAATGATTTGTTAATAAGACCTAAATTACTATCTACTACATTAGCATCTGTAAAAACAGCAATCGGAAGGTCTTTTCCAAACTGTGCTTCCATTTGCCTCATCTTTTTTAAGGTTTTTGCGATCTTATCTTTTTTCCATACATCATCTTGGTCACAAAACATTACATAATCAGTTCCTGTCTTAACTATTGCATTTAGATAATTAAGTGTAACCCCTAAATTAGTCTTGTTCTGCTCGACATTAAGCTTATCTGGATATTTGCTTTTATAACGACCTAATATCTCCATAGTAGAATCCGAAGACCCATCATCTACTATATAAAGCTTAAAATTTATATAGCTTGATTTTAAAATCGAATCAATTTGCTCTTCTAAGTATTTTTCACCATTATAAGTTGTCATAACTATTGAAACCATATCCATATAGCATTCTCCTACTATCTTGTGCATCTACTTAGCACCGTCTCTCCAATATCCTTTATTCATTGACCAATGTACTACAAAGCTCTTTGGCAACTTATTATAGTTTACACCCAGCTTATATCCTAAATACTTTAAGCCTGAGCTTAGAATCAGGTCCGGTATCAGGAGATATTTCTTTTTATTTATTAAATACCTTATGCTACTTTTTAATAAGCGAATTCCCTCTGATTCGGAACTTACACCCAAAAAGACTCTACCATATTGTCTATGGGATACACCTAGGTCAAAGTTTCTAGAAAATTGTTGCAGATAAGAGTATTTGTGGGAGTGAATAACCTTGGCCTTGGCTTGGTAGGCAATCTTATAACCAGCACAAATCATAGTATGAGCCATTATCATATCCTCATTAAATATGGTTTTTTTCACAAATCCACCAAGGGTCTCATAGACATCCCTTCTATAAGTAGCACACACATTCGAACAAAAGAAAGCCTTAATACCAAGGGTCTTAATGTCCTTTGCTGATTTTATCAAGCTCTCATTAGGATAATTAAAAGACCTTGTATAAGCCTCTATAATACCTGCCTTTGAATCTGCTAACTGTCTTGCATAGCTTGCAGCGACCTCTTTATTCTTATATGGCTCCAATAAATTTTCAATAAGGTAGTCATCCACAGGTACTGCATCCTGGGTCATATACATTAGTATATCAGCTTCAGATAAGCTGGCGCCATACCCTCTAGTAGCTCCATGATC
>JAAYRC010000243.1 GCA_012518975.1 Clostridiales bacterium | reverse complement strand
TTTTTTGTAAAAACATTATAATATTATTATGTAGTGCTTTTATAAAACATACTTTAATCTAAAAGATCCAAGTACTTACTTAGGGGAAGTTTTTAAAGGTTAATAGGAGGGAAGAAAATGAGAGAAACAAAAGGAGCTTTGTATCTTCTCGTTGTGATTTTCGTGGGGTTAATAATAGTATCACCATGTACAAGCAAGGGCAAAGATATAAATCAAGTTAACAATGAAAATAAGTTCACTGATAACAATAATATAGATAATGAGAAGGATAGTAACTTAGTAAAAAAAGATGTTCCCTTAGTGGTTGGCTACTTACCCTTTAATGGAAATTTCAACCCCTTTTTCGCAGTATCTACATATGACATGGATGTAGTAATGTTAACTGGAGTCAGCTTATTTACCACTGATAGAACTGGTGGAATAGTATTCAATGGAATTGAGGGAGAGACTATACCTTATAATGGTGTTAACTATACTTATAATGGAATTTCAAACATCAAGGTTGATTATAACAAAGAAGCGGGAATAACTACTTATAATATTAAAATAAGGGATGATGTTAAATTTAGTGACGGGCATGTTATGGACGCTGATGATATAATATTTACTTTTTACATATTAGCAGATAAAACTTATGATGGTAATTCAACCTTGTATTCTCAGCCTATAATTGGAATGCAAAACTACCGTGATAATAGTACTGCAGCTGAAAATATTACTGTTGAAGAGCTTTTTGCATTGCTTGAAAATCCTAGCATAGAATTATATGACCAGGTTTCTGAAATAATAATTAAGCCTACATTAGAGAAAGCCTATCTTTTGATATCTGAACTTTATGAGAATGAGAAATATATTGGCCTTACCCAAGAACATCCTGTACAAAAGGATTTGTTTGCTAGTCTATATAGTTTAGATGAAAATTACGACTCATATGCTATTTCTGATTATAGTCAGGTGATTGAGGATATAAGTAGCCAATATGGTATGGATTACAAGACATTAGGAAGTATCTATGCAGGGGATGATAGTTATTTTGAAAAGGATGTAATGGAAATTGCAAAAAAAATTATTATTAATGAGATGAATAAAACTGGCAAAGGAAATGATGTTCATAATATTGAAGGTATTAAGAAAATAAGCAATACTGAGGTGCAAGTAGTTACAAAGGGATACGATCCAACATCGATTTATCAAATTGGTGGCATAATAGTAGCCCCCCTACACTATTATGGAGATGAAGCTCTATATGACTATGAAAATAATATGTTTGGATTTACTAGAGGAGATTTGTCCAAGATAAGAGAAAAGACAAGCCAGCCTCTTGGTGCGGGACCCTATAAATTTATAAAATATGAAAATAAGATTGTATATTTAGAAGCAAATGAACACTATTATAAGGATATACCTAAGACGAAATATCTTCAGCTAAAGGAGACCTTAGAGAATGATAAAGTAGTAGGTATAGAACAAGGTACAATAGATATTACTGATTGTAGTGGCAGCAAGACTATATTTGAACAGATTGGGAAGATTAATGGTAATGGTCAGTTATCAGGTAGCAAGATTATAACAAGCTCTGTTGATAAAATGGGTTATGGTTATATTGGCATAAATGCTGCTTTGGTTAATGTTAGTGGAGAACCTGGTTCTGAGCCTTCAAAGAATTTAAGAAAAGCAATTGCAACGGTCCTTTCGGTATATCGTGATGTGGCTACTGATACATATTACGGTGATTCCGCAAGTCTTATTAACTATCCTATATCAAACACATCTTGGGCTGCACCTCAGATATCAGACCCTGATTATAAGCTGGCATTTTCAGACGATGTTGATGGAAATCCAATCTATACACCTAATATGAGCTTGATTGATAAGTATGCTGCAGCATTACAGGCATCTTTAGGTTTTTTTGAGGCAGCGGGATACACAGTGGTTGATGGTAAGATAACAGAGGCCCCTCCAGGTGCTAAGATGGAGTATGAGATAATTATTCCTGGCGGCGGTGATGGGAACCATCCTGCACACATGATTCTTGTTGAAGCTTCAGCAGCTTTAGAAACAATAGGTTTTAAGTTAAGAGTTACTGATATTGCAGATCAAAAAATTCTTTCAGATAAACTTAATGCTGGAACACAGGAGCTATGGTGTTTAGCATGGACCGTATCCATAGATCCTGACATGTATCAGAGATATCATAGTAGTAATATTGTTGGTAAGGGTGGAACGAGTAGTAACTATTATCATCTAATTGATCCTGACCTAGATAGCTTGATAATGGAAGCTAGAACAAGTGATAATCAATCATATAGAAAAGCTACATATAAGTTAGCTTTAGATATTATTATGGATTGGGCTGTTGAGCTGCCTAACTATCAAAGGCAGAATTTTGTCATAGTTAGTACAGACCGTATAAATATTGATACTATAACACCTGATATTACAAGTTACTATCATTGGTACTATGAAATCGAAAAACTTGAGTTAAAATGATATAAGAATATAGAATAAGAAAAACCGCAGGACTAGATATGATTCCTACGGTTTCTCATTATTAAGGCTTATATTTAATATTCAGTTACATTTCTTATATCAATAACCTCTGAACGGGTAGGGCAAACTGAATCAGGTCTTTCACCAGTAACTAGGTAGTTATACATATGTATGATAGGATCATGACCTTGGCCAAATGGATCTTGACCAATTGCAGCATGTATATGTCCCTTTTTGATTCGCTTTATAACTTCTTCATCATAGTCAAAGCATACAATTTTCACTTTGCCAGCAAGACCCATTTCATCTACAGCCCTAGCCACACCTTCATTTCCACCAGACATAGAGATTATACCAGCTAGGTTGTGGAACTTATGTAGGGCTTCTTTTGTCATTTTATAAATAAGAATCTCATCATTAGGTACTTCGATATCAGTGTTGATTTTCATCTTTTTCTTCTGTAATGTCTCAGAGATTGCATTTCTACGGACGCGGTAGACGTCAATATCTAAAGAGCCACGAACTACTGCAATACTTCCTTCCCCATTCAAGGCTTCTACCATAACCTCAGCAGCTACCATACTAGATGTATAAAGATCAGGCCCAAAATATGAGATACGACCATCTTTATTATTGAAATCTGAGTTAAAAGTCATTAATGCAATATTCTTTTTGTTTGCAGCTGCGATAATCTTATCTATTCCTGTAATAAGACCTGGGAAGATAATACCATCATAATCTTCATTTATTTTGTCCATTATAGTATCATTAAAAGTTTTATCCATCTTCTGAAAGCCAATGTAGTCTACATCGATATTTTTAGCTTTTAATTCAGTCTGTGCATATAATGCCCCCTGCCTTACGTTTTCCCAAAATATATTATCTAAGGGACTTAAGAAGGCGATTTTTAATCTTTTAGGACTGTCTTGGTCAACTGGTACAACGGCTGTTCTATATCTCTTAAGCAGATTCTCTATACCAGAGAGCATATTTTGTAGAGAAAGGGCCTGGTTATTAATCTCTTCGTTCTCGGCAAGCGATTCCTGAGTAACAGCTGCAACGTCTTGGGTAATAGATGATATTTCATTGGAAGCCTCATGAAGAATTTCGCCTTGATCACTGATGTTTTTAGTATTTTCGTTGATTTGACGAGACTCCTCATAAACATTTTTCATATCATCACTTAATATGTATGTATTTTTGTTGATAGCATAGAAGGATTCCTTTACAGAATTGAATATTTCCTTACTAATCTCAAAACTTTCAACACAGCTTGAGATACTCTCACTTACCTTTGAGTTACTATTTAAGATATTATTTAGTAGCTTATTAATTTGACCTATGCTATCTCTGGTAGCAGAGGAAAGCTTGTTCATTTCTTGGGCTACTACTACGAAGCCTTTTCCTGCTTCGCCTGCACGGGCTGCCTCAACAGAGGAGTTTAGTGACAGAAGTTTTAGTTGCTCGGTAATATTTATTATAAGTCCATTAACTTGGTCAATTTCGTTGAGATGTGAATTAAGTGCTTCTATAAAAGCTGCTGTGTCAGATAAATTAGTTGAGATAACCTCCATTTGCTCATTATATTTATCAACATTTTGTGACCCATCTTCGGTCATCTTTACAGTGTTTTCAACAAATTTTTCAATACTTGCCAAGGAGTTAGTAATGTTAGTAGCTCTTCCAGCTACCTCTTCGATGCTTTTAAGAGTGTTATTAACAATATTAAGTTGTTCATGAGCTTTTTCCGCAACAAGGTTCATATTTTGAGCAATATGTTCATTTCCCTTATAGCTCATATCTAGACTTTTTGTAATATTATATACTGCATCAGAGAGAACAATAACATTCGTTTTTGTTGATTCAATGAAGTTGAGGAGATTTCTCTTCATGTCGTTAAAGGCTATAGTTAATGATTCTAGACCTTGAGTCTTGTGGGCCAAAATATCATTAATATTAAGATTACCTTTAGATAGTTGTTCCGCATTACTGTTTATCAATTTGATTGCATAGAAAAATCTTAGAATCAGAAACAGTAAGAAGCCGCTTAATACTAATACAATTAATAGTCCTATAACAAATAAAGTATTAATTGAATTATTTAGGAATCCTATAATTGTTAAGATTGATAATAATCCTATTATAAGTAGTGTTGTAAAAAAAAGCACCTTTTTAAAATTGCTCTGTTTATTCTCAGCCATATATGGAAATACCTCCTGTTTTTATCTTTTGTTATTTACATAATAATTAAACAGATAAAGCATAAGCAATTACGAACTTTTTTTACTTATTATTAGCAATAATATCATTAATATAACTAAAAAACAATAGAATTAGCTATAAAAGGTAAGAAATCTTCTGCTATAGGTCCTTTCCGTTACTAGCTATAAGCTTATTATACCAATAATAGGAATCTTTTGGTATGCGCTTTTGTGTCTGGTAGTCAACATAGATAAGTCCAAATCTCTCATTATACCCTTCAGCCCATTCAAAGTTATCTAGGATAGACCAGGCAAAGTACCCTCTTATGTCAACACCCTCCTTGGAGGCCTTTTTTAACTCCTTTAGGTATCGGTGCATATAATCAATACGGTTAGGATCGTGTACCTTACCATCAAGGCTGACCCAATCAGGAAGGGTTAATCCATTTTCCGTGATAATAATAGGAAGTTTATACTTTTCATATAGAAACTTAGGCATGTAATATAGAATCTCAGGAAGAACATGCCATTTAAGTGCATTTTGCGGATAGCCAATTTCACGGGGACAGGTGGCAAATCCATGGGTATCATCATGTCTAATCAGAGTTCCATAATATAAATTAAGTCCTAAGAAATCTAGTTTAGGGCTCATAAGCTCCATATCACCGTCTTGAATCATTTCTGAAGGAAAATCTTTACCCATAGCCTTAACTCCATCCTCAGGGTATTTACCAAGAAGTACAGGGTCAAGCCACCAACCATTTGAAAATATACCGCGGTTATTGCCACCTAAGGAAAAGAGTCTAGCTGCTTCGATATCCTCTTTTTTATTTGTAACTGGAACGCCGGGGTGTGGATTTGGTGCAATACCTATTGTTGCTGGACTTTTGCTATGCTTACGTATAGTCTCGACAGCCTTACCATGGGCAAGATTCATATTATGAAGTAACCTGAAGCTTTCCCGTACTGAATTTTGTTCCCCAGGAGCATGATTACCTATATGATGTCCAAGAAGTATATGACACATTGGTTCATTTAAGGTTATCCAATGGCTTACCCTATCTGATAAGGCATCTACAACTACTTTTGTGTACTGGGCAAACCAGTCAGCGATGTCCCTGTTACGCCATCCTCCCTGGTAGTATATAGCCTGTGGCAGGTCCCAATGAAACAGGGTAATATAGGGAGTGATTCCTGCCTTAAGAAGTTCGTCAACCAAGTCACTATAGAATTTTAGGCCTTCTTCATTTACCTTACCAGTCCCATTAGGTAGGATTCTTGACCAACTGATTGAAAAACGGTATGCCTTTATGCCCAATTCTTTCATTAACTGTACATCTTCTTTATAAAGGTGGTAGTGATTACAGGCAATGTCTCCATTATCATTATTTTTAATTTTCCCATCAGTGTGTGAAAATGTATCCCAGACAGACAAAGCTCTTCCGCCTTCATAAGCAGCGCCTTCAATTTGATATGATGCAGAAGCAGCACCCCAGATAAAATCTTTAGTAAAACTCATGTCTTATTCCTCGCTTTCTTATGTAATTAATATTATGTAATTAGTAGTGTTCAGTTTGTGAAATTAATTTAATATGTAGAAAGTCTTAAACTTTATTATCAGTAAATCCTCAACTTAATTATAGCAGATATTATAAAATAGGAGTAGACTTATTGCGTATTTCCTTACTAGAACCTGAATATGCTTAATGTTCTTTTCATATATTGGATTAGTATGGACAAATAGCTTGATTCAAAAATTTCAATGAATTAAACTATATGTAAGAATAATGTCGATAGGGGTGTTATAATTGAAGCTTAAGGATGCTGTCCGGACTTTATTATTTAAGAAGAAGGATAATAGTTTTAACAAGCTATATACTGAATGGGGGGAAAGGCTAGACCCTGATAGGGTTTTGTCCAAATACCCTAGACCCCAGTTAAAAAGAAGCAACTACACCATGTTAAATGGCTATTGGAACTATAATATTACTAAGGATTCTGTCAAGCCTCCCCATTATGATGGTAAAATCTTAGTGCCATTTTCCCCTGAAAGCATACTGTCGGGGGTGAACAGGCAAGTTCAGCCTGATGAAATATTATGGTATGAGAGACCCTTGATTATTGATGCAAAGGAGAAGGGAAAGCGGTTGATTCTACATTTTGGGGCTGTTGACCATATGTGTGAGGTGCTGATTAATTACAAAAGTGTAATGTATCATGTGGGAGGATATCTTCCCTTCTCTGCAGATATAACTGATTATGTAATAGAGGGTGGAAATCTTCTTACTGTAAAGGTGGTTGATAGGTCCGATACATCCTATCATAGTAGGGGTAAGCAGAAGTTAAAGCGTGGTGGAATGTTCTATACTGCCCAGAGCGGAATATGGCAGAGTGTATGGATGGAATGGGTCCCTGAAATATATATAAGTTCATTAAGAATTACCCCATTAGTGGAAAAGAGTATCTTAAGCCTAGAGGTTAAGCTTAGTAAATCAGTAACTAATAATTATAAGGAAGTTTCTTTTGATGGCAGAAGGAAACAAGAAGTCAGGCCAGGTTTACAAAGGCGGGGTAGCCAAAGACCTAGGAAAGAATCGGGAAGCTCTGGGATGTTGATTAGGGTAGATATATATGATAGGGGGAAGAAGGTTCATTCATTTATTTCTAAGCAAGCTATCATGAATATTCCTATTAAGAATTTTACATATTGGAGTCCGGAAAATCCTCACCTATATGATATGGTTATTACAGCTGGTGAGGATGTGGTTGAAAGCTATTTTGCAATGCGTAAGGTGGAGATAAAAAAGGATGAGAAAGGTATAAGTCGCATATATCTTAATAATCAAGTCTATTTTCAAAATGGACTTTTAGACCAGGGATACTGGCCAGATGGGCTTTATACACCGCCTAGTGATGAGGCTATGATATTTGATATAAAGCAGGCTAAGGCCCTTGGATTTAATATGCTAAGGAAGCATATAAAGATAGAGCCTCTACGTTGGTATTATCACTGTGATAGACTGGGTATGCTAGTGTGGCAGGATATGGTCAATGGAGGGGGAAAATATAATAAGCTTATAGTTGGATATCTTCCCACAATATTTCCATGGATTTCAGGTCGTATAAGGGATAGGAAGTATTGGCTTTTTGGAAGAAAAGATGCAGAGGGAAGACAAGAATGGACTAGGGAATGTGAGGAAACAGTAAGGATTCTTTATAATAATCCATCTATAGTAGTCTGGGTCCCATTTAATGAAGGCTGGGGACAATTTGATGCTAATAAGACTACCGAGCTTATAAGAACTCTTGATGATAGCAGACTTATTGATCAGGCTAGTGGTTGGTATGACCAAAAGGGAGGAGATTTTAAGAGTATACATAATTATTTTCACCCATTGAGTTATAAGCCGGATAAGCATGACCGTGCAGTTGTATTATCAGAGTTTGGGGGATATGCTTGTTATATACCTAAGCATTCATATTCGCCTATGGTATATGGTTATAGATTATATTCAAATACTGATGAATTAGAAAAGGCTTTGCAAAGTCTTTATCAGAAGGATATAAACAGATTGAAGGAGGAGGGGATATCTGCGGTGGTCTATACTCAGCTTTCTGATATTGAGGATGAGGTGAATGGGCTTTTTACATACGATAGAAAGGTGTGTAAGATATTCAAGCCTCTGATGTAGGAGTATTCAGCTACACTATAGAGTTGGACAATGAACATCTAAAATAAAGTTCTTATACAAACTCTATAGTGTGGCTAAGTCATGGGTTTAGCCAATTAATTTATCGATATCCTCACCACTAAGGGATTCTTTTATCAGGAGTTCTTTTGTAAGCGTATTTAAGGCTTCGATATTATTACTTAACAATTCTTTTGTTTCTTGGTAGAGAAGGTTAATTAGGTTACGACATTTCTCTACAAGCTCACTATCTATTCCTTCTTGAAACACCTGGGTGCTAAACAAGCCCATATCAGGGTCCATTCCGTACTTGTTAATGTAATCCACTATAAGAGAAGAGGCTTTTTGAATATCATTGCTTGCCCCAGTTGTAATTTCATCAGCCCCAAATATAAGTTCTTCGGCGGCCCTTCCTCCTAAGAGAATCTTAATGTTAGCAAGGATTTGCCTTCCACTTTGATACATAGAGTCCTTTGGAATGGAGAGGTTAAAACCACCAGCACCTTTGACACTGGGTATAATGGTTACTTTAGAGATATAATTCTCAGGAAGTAGAAGCTTTGTTACTAAGGCATGGCCTGCCTCATGGTATGCTGTAATTTCTCTCTCTCGATTTGATATATATGAGAGGTCTGTCTTAGGTGCACCTGCAAGGACTGTATAAAATGCTTTATCTATATGGCTTTGATTAATGATGGGCTCATGTTCATTGGCAGCAGTTATGGCGGCTTCATTTAGTAGATTTTCTAGCATGGCTCCAGAGAAGCCTACTGTTGATTTTGACAATGCATTTAAGTTAACATCGTCGGATATTGGCTTGTTTTTAATATGAAGACCTAATATCTTATTGCGAGAATTCACATCAGGGAGACCTATCTCTATCTGCCTATCAAATCTTCCAGGACGAAGTAAGGCCTCATCTAAGGTATCAAGGCGGTTAGTAGCCCCAATTACTACAATACCCTGATTATCATGAAAGCCTGACATCTCTGTAAGCAAAGCATTTAGGGTCTGGTCTCTTTCGTCATTGCTGGCAGAGCTATTACGAGCTCTTTTTTTGCCAATAGCATCAATCTCATCTATAAATATTACAGCTCTTTCATGCTTTTTAGCCTTATTAAATAGGCTCCTAATACGGCTTGCACCTACGCCTACATACATTTGCACGAAATCAGAGCCACTCATAGCATAAAAGGGGACATCTGCCTCTCCTGCAATAGCTTTGGCCATAAGGGTTTTTCCTGTTCCTGGAGGGCCATAGAACAAAAGTCCTTTGGGCATACGGGCTCCTACATTACTATACTGAGTGGGATTTTTAATAAAACCTATAATGTCATTTACCATGGATTTGGCTTCAACATTTCCGGCTACAGAATCTAAGGTAATTCTAAAAGTACCATCCTTTTTGCTAGAGTCTTTTATTAAGTTTTTTGCTTGGCCTCCAGCTCGGGTATAATAAATTATTCCTATAGCTATTATAGCCACCAGAATTAGGCCTGCTATGTCAGAAAGGCTATTATTTTGATAGGATAAGTCTATATTATTAATTAATAAAAATTCCGTAAAGTTGTCTGTTTTAGGGTTAGGAACTGTATATTTTATATCTGACTCGTCTATAAGATAAGCATCAAAACTGTTACCTTCTTCGTTCATTGTAACCTTAGATACGCGATTTTCTCTTACAGCTTCCAAAAACAAAGGATAAGACATTTCATGTTTTGGTTTATTAATACTATATACTCCTGCTCCTATTAGAATAATGACTAGAGCAATCATTACAGGAATCATTATCTTTCTCATTTAAACGCCTCCAAGTGCTATGATATTACATATTCCAACATTAATTGTAACACTTTTATAAATAGATTCCATAATCAATATATGGAAAAGCTTTTTTATAGCAAATAATGAATGGTAACTCTTAAAGACAATAAAGTTGTTGTAAATGCAACATTATCCAATGTATAATATAAACAAATCTTATTCGACAATTGATCTCACTTAATTTTTTAGATCAGATGGTTACTAATTGTTATGAACTGGTATGTATTTGGAGGTGAAGGTATGAGTGAACATAAAATAATAGGTATGATTAAGGATTCAGGGCTTTTGCCACATATACCGCAAGAGTTTGGTGAGATATTAAATATGCTATTAGAACCAATTGAATATGATATTGATTCTTGTGTTGATAGATTCTCAAGATTCCCTCAATTAGAAAAGATACTGATAAAGGTCTTAAATTATAATTTTGATTTAAGTCGTGAAATTCGTACAATTAAAGATGCTATTAATTATCTAGGTGCAAAAAATGCAAAAATCATCTTAATCTCATATGTTACAAGGCTTTTACTACCGGATGCTAAAGGAAGAACAAGGATTTTTGATAATAAGAGATATTGGAAGCATTGTCTTGGAACTTCAATTGCTGCTTATATGATTGCAGAGGAGACGGGACTAAGTGATAAGGATAAGATGTTTACATATGGGTTAATTCATGATATCGGAGTAACGGTATTAGATATTTGCCTGCCAGATTATTTGGATAGGATCCATGAGATGCAGTTAAAGGGGATGCACCAGATTGCAGCTGAGAAAATTGTATTAAGTGGAATAACTCATGCAGAGATTGGTATGTGGATATGTAAAGAGTGGAAATTGCCTGATGAAATGTTATCTGTAGTAGGATACCATCACTATCCTATGGTAGTGGATAGATTTATTGATGAGGTGAGAGTTATTCACCTGGCAGACTCAATAAGTACTAACTATTATGAAAGATTGTTAGGAAATAATAGTTCATTTATATATACTGATAAGATAATGAAGGCTTTAAATATTGATAAGAAATATGTTGATTATATTATTGAAAAGCTGCCAATAGCAATTAATGATTTGAATAAAAGACTTGTATTATA
>JAAYRC010000242.1 GCA_012518975.1 Clostridiales bacterium | reverse complement strand
CGACCTCCGGATTTATGCTTTGGAGGTGAAAGAAGTTTAATAGGAGGAAACACATAGTCTTTCTCATCAGCTATTTGATTTATTTCAAGCTTGTCTACATCTGTAGAGTCATTAGACCTAGCGGGTTTATCAGGTTTTTCATGGGCCTTAATAATATTACTGGGTTGATCAATATCTGTATTAATTTCATCGTTTACATCATGTACCACATTTGTAGAATCAAATGAAGGCTTGTCTGTAATGTCCAAGACACTTTCATCTTCTTCTGTAGTTTGACTTTTTCCAAACTTATCATTTAGCTCGTCCTCATAAGTAGGAGTCCTTACAGGCTCTAATATATTAATATCAAGTTCTCCTAAGTCAAGAGTCTTATCTATATCTTTTTCATCAGGTGTAAACAATTGAACTACATTAGATTTAGCCTTCTTATCCTTTTTATTAGTTTTTTTATCAATTTTATTATTACTATCCTTTTCTAGTTCAAAGGTTTTCCAAGATCTCTGTGGTAGTTCTTGATTATTATTTACTTCTTGCTTGTTCTTAATTTCCTCTTCATATTGGTCCATTCTAAGCTGTCTATATTGTCTTCTTTCCTCTAAGGAATTCTTGCTCTTTTTTGCAATATACATAAATATCGCCTTTCCTGATATTACAATAAGGCTTATTAACATTATCGCTATAAGTATTACATAAGTGGCTGTAACATCAAAGGCACGGCATAAAAACATTACTAGGATACCTCCAATTATACCTCCACCTGTTCTTTGATTACTTGATTTTATGTAATATTCAAATATCTTTAAGTTTTTATCATAGTCTACTGAAACCAGTTGAATTAAAGCTGTAAGAGTTACTAAAAAAACAGCTGCACTTAACATTTTTCTACCAGCTGCCCTATTGCCAAGATTAGATATATAAAAAGCAGTTCCAAAGAATATAAGAAATGGTAAAACATATGCCAATAAGCCAATCATACCAAATAAAAACCCACTGACGTATTGTCCCACAATACCGCTTAGGTCAAAATAGCTTAAAAATATAAGAATTGAAACGACCATAGCAATTATAAGGATAATTTCATCCTGTACTGCCTGGTCCTGCTTCAAGATTTCATTTTGTTTTTTCTTAGAATTATATGTTCTTTTACTAGTGGATTTCTTTTTGCCTGTGTTTTTTCCTCTAGTGTTTTTTTTGGAAGCCATGTGCCAACCCCCTTATATGCGTTATTACCTTCCACACTTTATTATACCTTCTAGGTATATGTTATGCAAGTAAGAAAGAGTTTCGCTATAACATAAATAAGTTTTCTGTCAGGATGGACTGACAGAAAACTTACAAATTAAATAATATGAAAATATAGATAATCTCACTCATATATAACTAATTAATGCTTAATAATCTTACCTGGTGAATATTCTTCATTAAGATAGTCCCTCATATCTGTAGAATTTATCCTTTGAACAACATAATTATCACCATCACGTCGTGTAACTACTCTTCCATGTTTTAAAACCAGATCCTTATATTCAGCATCAGTTTCATCTATAGTCTTCTTATCTTCTGCCCTTTGGTCAACATAGATCCTTTCTAATGGTATAACAGTATATAACATCTTCTTTCACCCTTGTCCTTCATCTGGTCCTTTATACATCTATACTTAATCATTTTCATCATT
>JAAYRC010000241.1 GCA_012518975.1 Clostridiales bacterium | reverse complement strand
GAAATATTAACAAATGACCGTCTTATTAATCTTGACCTATTGAATAATAAGGGTTAAAATTTACTTGTAACAAAAGATTAGGAATAAATACAATAGAATACCAGGGGGAAGAGCTATGGATGAAGGGAATCTGTTATCTGGTGGTGTAGACAAATTAAATGAAATCATGGAAAATCTCTTGGAGCTTAAGGGGTATCAAAAAAGGTATGAGGATCTAGTAATAGAGGAAGATACAAATGACAAGAGTATAAAAAGCATAGAAAAAACAGCTGCTGATGAGGTACAGGCAACAATTAAGAAAAGAAGGGCGGAGATTGAAGGGGCATTTGATAAGCAGTTAGATAAGACAAGAGCCAAGATAAAAAAGATTAAGGATAAAAGGGACAAGAGTAGGAACAAGAAGATATCTGAACGAATTGCTGAAGAGACCGCATCCCTAAGGGAGGAAAATCAAAGTCTCAAACTAGAGGCCAAGACACTTTTTAAGCAGAAGCATGTACCTTTTTATTGTAATAGTAGGCTTTATTTTGCCTTATATTTTCCTAAATATTTTATGGATATATTAATAATACTTTTTACACTTTTAATAACTTTACTAGTAATTCCATGCGGAGTGTACTTCTTTATTCTTCCTAAGGAAAGAATATTCTATCTTGTGCTTATTTATATTATAACTGTTGTGATTTTTGGTGGATTGTATCTGCTTATTGGTAACTATACCAAAGATAAACATAGAGATGTGATTAAGCAGGTTGGTAATCTGCGACATAAAATCAGAACAAATATGAAGACAATTAAAGTCATTAAAATAAGAGTTAAAAGGGATAAGGATGAGAGTACTTATGGGCTGGAGAATTTTGATGAGAAGCTTGCAGTGCTAGACGAAGAGGCGGCCGGAATTGCCCAACAGAAGAAGGAGGCCCTTCTTACTTTTGAAAACACTACAGTTCCACTGGTTACATCAGAAATTAGAAGACAGTATGATGAGAAAATAGCAGAATTAAAGGCAAAGAATGAAAGCATAACAGCTGAGCTAGCACAGGCAGAGAACGTGATAAAGGCCTTAACCCTTAAAATAGCTAGTGAATACGAGCCAGTCATTGGTAAAGACCTTGTTACATTAGATAGAATAGATTCTCTAACAAATATTATTAATGCTGGAAATGCAACTAATATATCAGAAGCAGTACAATTTCATAAGCAAAACATGGGTTAATTTTTTAGGAGCTTATCTTTGAGGAGTCGGGACTTTAGTTGGCAGTATTTTATAGCTGTGCATATTTGGTCAGCCATAGCCATTACTACATTTAGGCGGGTTGTTTGTAAAAGCATATGGTCTAGGAGGCCGGAGAAGTTTACAATACCAGTGATAAACACATCGCCTACCTCGGGCAAGTCTTTATTAACGCCAGCACCTGGTTTTAATGGTCCCTCACCCAATGTAATATAACCAATATGATCTGACTTACCTAATGAGGCATCGATTGCAATGATAAAAGCATCACTATGCTTTTGATATATCATTGTGACGGTGTCTTTTAAATTTTTTGCATGTACAGGATTCTCTAAGGTACCGTAGACATGAAAGCCAGGCTGATTAATTTGTTTTGATAACTTGTAGCCGATTATTGGTCCAAGACAATCGCCTGTAGCACGATCAGAGCCTATACACAAAAAGACTATATCAGTATTATATTGTACTCGTTTTTCAATTAAGCTTGATAAGGCGAAGCCCAGCTTATAGGCTGAGTTGCGGTCATTAGAATTAAAATAAATAATTCGACTTTTTCCTTTAAATAAAATATTCATAATAATCTCCATTCTTATTAGGAGCAAGATTCTCCATGATTTAAAAACATAAACTTAGGTTAAGTATTACCAAAAACAAATAAAATAGACATTGAAATCCAAGTCAATATGAAATAAGAAATTCAAAATATTACGAAATGTGCATTCATTTTCAGGTAACCAGAGGATAATGATTGGAAATTAAGTGTTTTTATGGAGAGTTGGTAGAAACATGGAGAAAACTTCTTGTCCCATGAATACTTATTGCGACATAAAGTATAAGTGATTTATGCTAGTATATTTGAAAGCTTTGAAGTGTTTATCTTGTGGATAGGAGGGGAGCCTATGATAGAATCGGTGTATAGCAATGATGATCCAGATATAAATAAGACAGGTAGGGTACAGACTGATATTAAGATGCCAAAAAATATTCGCCAGGTTGGTAAAATCAATACATTCAGGAAGGTCTATGTAGAAGATTATGTTATGACCTTTATAAGGCAACTGGCAGGAGAGAATTATTCCACTTGTTCTGTGGCGGTCTTACTTGGTCAGTACATAAAGAATGATGAACCAGGTAGATGTATTTTCATATCAGGGGCAGTAGAGGTAGAAGATATTGATATTGCAAATAATATGCCATTTACCAATGATCATTGGACTGCAATATATGAAAATATAAAGAAATATTTTGTTGATACTGAGATACTAGGTTGGTTTTTAGGAGGTCCTGGATACCTTCTTGAGGACAAGGAGCAGATAAAAAAGGTACATATTGATAACTTTGCTGGTCAAGATAAGACACTTCTTACCTTTGATAATGTGGAAAAGGAAGAAGTCTTTCATTTCTATGAAAATGGGAGTCTATGTCCGCATGAGGGATATTATATATATTATGAAAAGAATGAAGAAATGCAAAACTACATGATTGAGCATAAGGAAAGGCCATGTATAGAAAAAGAGTACGATGATAAGGTATCAAGAGAGATTCGGACAATTATACAGGACAAAAAACCCTCAACTAACGAGAATAAAAGTATGAGCCGTCTCATGTATGCTGCAGGAACATTATTGGCTGTAATAATCTTAATCGTTGGAGCTGCGATTTTAAGTAATTACGACCAGATGAAAAACATGCAAAAGACCTTAGATAGCCTAAGCCACAATCTAAAGGAAGTAGAATCCGTATTTCTTAAGAATGAAAACAATCAAGAAGTACCTAACACAGCTATGAAACAAGTAACTGATATACCTATAGGGACAGAGGGGAGTCTAGAGGTTGAAGTTGTTCCCGGAGGGGTGTCTCCCTTGGAGGTGAATAATGAGGATTATGACAAGAAAGGCGGTAAAGATCAAGTAAGTGAAAAATCTAATCAACCAATAGAAAGTAACAATGATGATGATGTGGATAAAAACACCTCCAGCTCACAAGAGTCAAGTGGTTCCTCTGCTAATGAGGTCAAATATTATACTGTTAAGGCAGGTGATTCTCTTGCGGGAATCAGCTATAAGCTATATAATTCTGCCAATTATATTTCTGAGATAAAGAAACTAAATAATATAGAAGATGAAAACATGATTTATATTGGTCAGAAGCTTATTGTACCATGATTATTGCAATTTAACTGTATTAAGTGCTACAGGATATGAAACCACTGTTATAAAGGTTGATATTCTGTGGCATATTTTTTTATAGGATTCTCTTTATAAAAATATAGTGCCTTTAGGGTGAAAATGATGTATAATTTCTGTAAAGTTTATAATAAAGATTACATAAAAATCGTAGATGAGAAATCTGTTGTAAAGTAAGTTAATTAAAGTAGGTGGGTAAGTGGCTAGAGATTACGAAGAAAGAAGAAGAAGATACCGCAGGAATAGGGTGATAATATTCTCACTCCTATTGGTTCTTATTGTTTTTGTTGGTGCGATATATTTGATTAGGCTATTTAATAGAAGCTATCAAGACTACGAGGTTATGAACAGGCTTGCCAATACAGAAGAAAATCTGGGGGGTTATCTTGAGCATAAGGGTGGTATAGTCAAATATAGCAAGGATGGTGCAGTCGCAGTTAACAGTAAAGGAAATTATCTATGGAATGGTTCCTTTGAGATGACAGACCCTATTGCTGATGCTTGTGGTGACTATGTTGTAGTAGCTGATAGGGGAGGTAAGCAGATTCAGATATTTAATAAAAAAGGACTGGCCGGTAGTATAAAGACTAATCATCCCATTGTAAAGACAGAGGTTGCTAGACAAGGAGTGGTTGGAGTTTTGATGATTGATGGAGAGACCAGTTATATTGAATTATATAGTAAAGAGGGAGAACTCCTAGGAGAAAAGATAACTAATATTGTTAAGGATGGTTATCCTATGGATGTTTCACTTTCGGATGATGGAAAAAAGCTAGCAGCAACCTATCTAAGTATAAACAGGGGAGACATTATAAACAAAATACTATTTCTTAATTATGGCGAAGTGGGAAAGAACCATATAGATCGTACTGCTGGCGGTGATATTCATAGGTCTGGAGTAGTACCCCGGATTACATTTTTAGATAACGATACTATATGTGTCTTTAAAGAGGACGGGCTTAAGATATTTTATATGGAGGAGATTCCTGACCTTGTTAAGGAGGTTACAATAGAAGGAGAGATAGAGAGTATATTACATAATGACAAATATGCTGGATATGTACTTAGGGAAGACGGTGAAAAGCTAGCCAAATTATTGTTATACGATCTGAAGGGTAATCTTGTTCTTGATATGAAATTAGATTTTGAATATGATAGTATATATCTTTCGGGAGAAGAGATTGTTATGTATAATAATCTTTCTTGTTTAATCTATAAGGCAAATGGTAAAGAAAAATTCAGATATACCTTTACTACAAATATATCAGCACTATACCCTATTAATTATTTAGATCGATATTTTATGGCGAGTCCTGAGGAAATTTTAGTCATAAAGCTAGTAGAGTGATGTATGATGTGGTTTACTATATGAAAAACAAAAGGGGGATTTATTTATGAATTGGCTATTAATTATAGTTATTGGAATAATTGTTTTGAATGCTTTGATAGGTCGTAAGGTTGGGTTGATAAAAATTATATTTTCACTACTTTCATTTGCAATTGCATTAGCATTAACTACATGGATAAGTCCGACAGTTAATGGAATCCTAAATAATAATGAAACATTTTATGAGAAAACGTTTCAGCAGGTAGAAAAGATGCTATCCTTAGAGGAAAATGAGTCTGCTGATCAAGACGATATAATTGAAGGTCTGCCCTTGCCAAAGTCTATGAAAGAATCCTTGATGAAGAATAAGGCAAAGCAAGAGGCCAATATCAAGTCCTATATCACCTGCCATGTTACAGGAATAGTTATTAATGCGTTTGCCTATATACTTACCTTTGTAATAGTATTTATTGCTTTATGGGTGGTTAGTATCGCCTTGAATATTATAAGTAAGCTACCCATATTAAATCAAATAAATAGGACGGCGGGATTGTTGCTTGGAGCTGTCCAGGGCTTGGTTGTGGTATGGTTACTATTTATAATTCTAACCGTGATTAGTGGTAGCCAGTTGGGTGAAACAGCCTTTCAGCAGATTAACAGCAGTGGGATATTAAGTTTTTTATATAATAAGAACTTTCTATTAAATATAGTTTTTAAAGCAGTAAAGGTATTTTGAGATTAATAATAGGATAGAGGCTTTTATGGATTACTAAACATAATATGGAGGGAAATTAGGATGAACGAGGTATTAAGTAAGATTCAAATGATGGGTATAGTACCTGTTATAAAACTTGATGATGCAAATGATGCGGTACCCTTGGCAAGAGCTTTATGTGAAGGCGGCCTACCTTGTGCAGAGATAACATTCCGTACAGCCGCCGCTGAGGAGTCCATAAGACAAATGAGAAAAGCATATCCCAATATGTTAATAGGAGCAGGGACAGTACTTACAACAGACCAGGTTGATAAAGCTGTAAATGCAGGTGCGACATTTATCGTAAGTCCAGGACTAAAACCTAAGGTTGTAAGTTATTGTGTAGAGAGGAATATACCTATTACGCCTGGTTGCTCAACACCTAGTGATGTAGAAGCTGCAATCGAATTAGGGCTTGAGGTAGTTAAGTTCTTTCCTGCAGAGGCGGCAGGTGGACTTCCTATGATTAAAGCAATGGCAGCACCTTATGTTAATATGAAATTTATGCCTACAGGGGGCATTAATGCAAGTAACCTTAATTCATATTTGGATTTTCCCAAGATTATAGCTTGTGGAGGAAGCTGGATGGTTAGGGATGAGCTTGTAAAAGAAGGCAACTTTGACATGATAAGTCACTTGACTAAAGAGGCTGTCAATATGATGCTGGGCTTTGAGCTTCGCCATATAGGAATTAATGCAACAGATGAAAAACAGGCAGATGATGTTGCAGGGTCCTTTGAAAGGCTTTTTGGATTTACAAAGAAGGTTGGTAATAGCTCTATATTTGCTGGTACTGCAATAGAGGTATTGAGGGAGCCCTACCTAGGCAAGAATGGACACATTGCTATCCAGACTAATTATATAGATAGGGCTATATTCCATTTAGAACAGCAGGGTTATAGCTTTAACGAGGAAAGTAAGAAGAATGATAAGAATGGAAAGTTGGTCGCTATCTACTTGAAAGATGAAATAGGAGGATTTGCTGTTCATTTAGTTCAGAAGTAGACTTAAGTGCATATAGTGGATTAATATAAGATCTCTAAACCTTGAAAGTGTATAGGTTTGGAGATTTTTTTAGCTATGGAATTTAACTTTTCAATTTATCTGGTAGATAATGGATGAAAATATTTTATAAATACTTGTTGACATCGTAATCTGAAAATGATATAATGATTTTTGCTGACGCAAGAAAGAACCTTGTGAAAAGCACAAAACAAAAGATGCGTAAACCCATGTAAATTGGGCGTTTACGAAAACATGTACCTTGATAATTGAACAGTGAAACAACCCTGAAAATTCTAAAAAACAGAAGTCTTTCACATGGGACTTCAATAGATTTTCATTATGACAAACCAGACAAACTTAAGGGGTAACCCTAAAGGAT
>JAAYRC010000046.1 GCA_012518975.1 Clostridiales bacterium | reverse complement strand
TTCATCATCCAAATTCTCACCATCTAAATTCTCATCAACTAGACTCTCGTCATCTAAATCTTCATCTGGATTCCTGTCTTCAAAATCGTCGTTAAGTAAGTTCTCATCCTCAGTCTCATCCTCAAGTAGTTCGTCATTCTCATCCCCATCCTCTATGTCTTCATCAACTAAGTCGTCAAGAAGGTCTTCATCATCTAATTCTTCTGGGATTGGGGTTGGAGTTACGGGAGGCCTGTAGTTGATTAAATCAGCATATTCTTTCTCATAATCAAAGCCTTCGCTTGGTTCATACTTATAATATTCATCCAGGGTCATATTTTTAGCATATAGATAACTGGCTAAATCCTCGCCAACATATCGAATATGCCAAGGTTCATAGGCATATCCAGTAGAGGCATATTGGTCCTTAGGATAACGAATTATAAATCCAAATTTATGAGCATTGTTAGCCAACCATATTCCTTCGTCAGAATATGCAAAGGCGGTAACTAGCTTATAGCGAACAGACTTTGATGAAACATCCATTGCAAGCCCAGTTTGATGCTCGCTTGTACCAGGAGCTGCTGAGTATTTTAGGGTATGGTACTTACCTTTATGGACTATATTATTCAGGAATATTTCTTTTTGACGGTCATATGACCTATATCCAGATATACCATATAGGATAATTCCATTGTCTAAGGCAGACTTAAACAACTCTTCTATAGCTTCAGCTGCTTCTTTACGCATAAGTTTTCTTTCGCTATAACTGGTAGAGTCAAAGGATATATTTGGTACGACTAGGTTTTCTGGAACATAATCACTTGGTAAACAGTGCTCCTTATTCACATATACAGTAAGGCTTTCGGGGTTCAAATCCATTTCGGTAGCTGGTGTCCATCCAGATTTGTTAGGTCCATTATATGACATTTGATCATCTTCTTTATTAGCATTATTATCATCATATTCAGAACTAGTAGGGATATATGTATTATTATCTATGATTATACCTTTAGATGAGTCTGTGGAAGCAGATGCTGTACCTCTATCCTTATTGGCTAAGCGGATTTTTTCAAGTGATTCCTTTTTGAAAATCAGGATTCCAGTTATTAAGAATATGAGAAATGTACATGTTATAAGGATGGGTATCCTTGCTTTTCTCATAAAATTTCTCCCTTCGTAAACTGCTAATCATTACTATGTTGTTTCCTGTAATAGGAAAGCTCGTCCTATTACAGGAAAATATAAGCAAGAAATTAGGGTATGGCAATATTCTTGTCCAAATTGCAACACCCATAATAAAGTATTGTTCTATAAGTTTAATTTTAAATCACTAGCTAGGTATAAAAGTCTCAGCTAGATTACAACAATATAAATTATAACATAAAAAGCCTACTAAATAAAATAAAATATTATGGTAATTTTTACTTACTTGTAAAATAGTTGTTAAGGAGTTCAGTCTTTAATTTGTATAGCTTATCAGAGAGGTCTACATATACATTGTGTGGGTTAGCTAGCCTTCTACACTCGTCCCAAAGTGTTTCTTGTTCCTTGGCACAGTAATCACGAATTTCCATAACTGAAGGAGATTTGTATACACATTTGCCCTTTATAAAAATAGGTTCTAACAATTCCCGTAGGGTGTAACTATCAGCCTTAAGATAGGTCTTCTTCCATGTAGCCATAGGATCAAATAGAAGTAGAGGCTTATCAGATGTAAGATTCTCATCTTCTAAAGCTATCAGATCAGCCTTAATTTTTCCGCTGTCCTTTTCATATACCCTATAGACTTTTTTGTTTCCTGGGTTGGTCATCTTCCATGGGTTTTCTGATAGTTTCATACGGGGAATTACTTGGCTATCTAATTCGACTGCAGAAAGCTTATATACTCCCCCAAAGGATGGGCAGTCCTTAGAGGTAATCAGCTTGGTGCCAACTCCCCAGGAATCAATCTTTGCTCCTTGCAAGATTAAGGATTCAATTACATACTCATCTAAGTCGCTGGATGCAGTAATAGTTGCGTCAATAAAACCAGCCTCATCAAGCATTTTTCTAGACATTTTCGAAAGATAAGCTAGGTCTCCACTGTCTAGACGAATTCCATATTTTTCAGGCATTTTGCCATTATCCCTAAGTTCTTTAAATACCTTGATGGCATTAGGTAGACCGGAGCGCAGTGTATCATAGGTATCAACTAGTAGGGTTGTATTTAAAGGATAAAGTTCTGCATATTTGCGAAATGCAGTCAATTCATCTTCAAAGCTCATAATCCAGCTATGGGCATGGGTACCAAGGGCAGGTAAATCATATAGCTTAGCTGATAATACATTGCTAGTTCCGATACATCCCCCAATCACAGCTGCTCTTGCACCCAAGGTTCCAGCATCAGGCCCCTGAGCCCTTCTTAAGCCAAATTCCATAACGGGGGCTCCCCCTGCTGCATATACTACCCTAGAAGCCTTAGTAGCAATCAGACTTTGGTGGTTAATAAAGTTAAGTAAGGCGGCTTCAATTAATTGAGCCTCCATTATAGGTGCGACAACTTTAACTAAGGGAACAGTAGGAAATACAACAGTTCCCTCAGGAACTGCATAGATATCACCTGTAAAACTAAAGCCCTTTAAATATGAAAGAAAATCCTCGTCAAATATTTTTAAAGAACGAAGATACTCAATATCATCTTCTTTGAATCTAAGGTTTTCAATATATTCAATTACTTGTTCTAGGCCTGCGCATATGGCGTAGCCACTATCACAGGGATTGTCCCTATAAAACATATCGAAAACAACAGTGTCATTATTTTTATTATTATAATAGCCCTGCATCATGGTTAATTCATAAAAATCAGTAAGTAGTGTTAAGTTTTGTTTACTCATTTTATCACCTTCGTTTAATTAGTTTGAAAACAATATATAGTCTATACCTTATTCTATCACTATATTAACATTCAAGATATAACAGTTTTTATGCAAAGTCAAGAAAACAGTTGATTATAAAATAATAATCTCCATATAAAGTAATTTAAAAGCAAATAGATAAAGCCTTGACAATTTGTCGGTTTTATACTATTATAAATAAAATTATAAGGATAAAAACAATGACGGAGAGAGTAAGCATTCAGTAAAATCACAGCGAGCTGGAGATAGTGTAAGTCCAGTATGAGTAGGGAATGACTGAAAATCACTCCATAGTTGCAAGACCCAAAGACAGAGACATGATTATATCTCTATTTAGTAGGTTAAGCCGGTATCCACCGTTACATGGATAGTGTATGAAGGCCTATTGGCTGTGTATATGAAACAGGTGGTTAATGATAGCATAGCTCTCATCCTTTTTCGGATGAGGGCTTTATTTTATATATGAAAGCAAAATATATCTTATATTAAGATTGCATTAAGGTGGAGGATAAATCCTCCGTTGTAGTTTAACACTAATTTAGAAATAAAAAGGAGGATTGGCATGTATAACAAAGTGTCGACAGATTTAAACTTTGTTGAAAGAGAGAAGAAAGTTTTAGACTTCTGGAATGAGAACAAGATCTTTGAAAAGAGCATTGAGGAAAGCAAGGGTAAGAAGACCTTTACCTTCTATGATGGGCCTCCAACAGCCAATGGTATGCCCCATATCGGTCATGTGCTTACCCGTGTTATTAAGGATATCATTCCGAGATATCGTACTATGAAGGGCTATAATGTGCTTCGTAAGGCAGGCTGGGATACCCATGGCCTTCCCGTTGAGTTAGAGGTAGAGAAGCTACTTGGTATTAGTGGTAAGGACCAGATAGAGGAATATGGTCTTGAGCCCTTTATTCAAAAATGTAAGGAAAGTGTGTGGAAATACAAAGGCATGTGGGAGGATTTTTCCGGTATAGTTGGTTTTTGGGCTGATATGGATGATCCTTATGTTACCTATGAAAATGATTATATTGAATCTATATGGTGGTCATTAAAGAAGATATGGGATAAAGACCTCTTATATAAAGGCTTTAAGATTGTACCTTATTGCCCCAGATGTGAGACACCATTATCAAGCCATGAGGTTGCCCAGGGCTATAAGGACGTTAAAGAAAAGTCTCTAATAGCTAAATTTAAATTAAAGGGCAAGGAGGATGAATATATTCTGGCATGGACCACAACCCCTTGGACTCTTCCTTCCAATGTGGCCCTATGCGTTAATCCTGATGAGACTTATGTTAAGGTCAAGGTTTCGGTTGATGCAGAGGGTAATCTAATTGGTAAAAAAGATTGTGGATGTAGCCATGATAAAAATAATAAAAAAGACCATCATGAAGGCCAAGTAGCTGTTGCTAGTCAGAAGCTTATATTGGCAGAGGCTCTTCTTAACATAATTGAAGCTGAGTATGAGATAGTGGAAACTTACAAGGGTAAGGACCTAGAGCATACTGAATATGAGCCTCTATTTGATTATGCTGACATTGATAGGAAGGCCTATTATGTTACTTGTGACAACTATGTAACCTTATCTGATGGTACTGGTGTGGTTCATATTGCTCCTGCATTTGGTGAGGACGACTCTAGGATAGGAAGAAATTATGATCTACCCTTTGTTCAACTAGTAGATGGTAAGGGTGAATTTAAGCCAGAAGCTACAGATATAGCAGGTATGTTTTGTAAGGATGCAGATAAGCATATTATGAAGATGCTTAATGAAAAGGGCTTATTATTTAAGGTTTTAAACTATGAACACAGCTATCCTTTCTGCTGGAGATGTGATACTCCACTGATTTACTATGCCAGAGAATCATGGTTTATCAAAATGACTGCTGTAAAGGAAGAAATGATAGAGAATAATAATACAATTAATTGGATGCCTGAAAGCATTGGCAAGGGCCGATTTGGTGACTGGCTAAAAAACCTTCAGGACTGGGGTCTATCAAGAGACCGTTATTGGGGTACACCTCTTCCTATATGGGAATGTGAAGATGAGCATCGTCACTGTATAGGAAGTATAGAGGAATTAAAGTCTATGTCGGACAATTGTCCAGATGACATAGAGCTTCATCGCCCATTTATCGATGGTGTTACAATTAAATGTCCTGAGTGTGGTAAAGAGATGACAAGAGTTAAGCCTGTCATTGACTGCTGGTATGATTCCGGAGCCATGCCATTTGCACAGTGGCACTATCCATTTGAGAATAAAGAAATTTTTGAAGAGAGATTCCCCGCTGACTTTATTAGTGAGGCTGTGGATCAGACAAGAGGATGGTTTTACTCCCTTCTTGCTATCTCTACCTTGATTTTTGAGAAATCATCCTTTAAGAACTGTATAGTATTAGGTCACGTACAGGATGAAGATGGACAGAAGATGTCCAAGTCAAAGGGAAATGCGGTAGACCCCTTTGATGCTCTAGAAAAGCACGGAGCAGATGCTATTCGCTGGTACTTTTCTGTTAACTCAGCCCTATGGCTACCAAATCGTTTTCATGATAATGCGGTTACAGAGGGACAGAGAAAGTTCATGGGTACCCTTTGGAACACCTATGCCTTTTATGTACTGTACGCTAATATTGATCAATTTGATCCTAGTAAATACAGTTTGGAATATGATAAACTTCCTGTTATGGATAAATGGTTGCTCTCAAGGCTTAATACTCTTATTAAGTCAGTAGATAATCTTCTTGATAATTACAAAATTACAGAGGGTGCTAGACTTATGGCTGATTTTGTAGATGAGCTTTCTAACTGGTATGTTAGAAGAAGCAGAGAGCGTTTTTGGGCTAAGGGTATGCTTCAAGATAAGATTAATGCATATATGACCCTATACACCGCTCTTGTTCAGATTAGTAAGCTAGCTGCACCATATGTTCCATTTATGACAGAGCAAATGTATCAGAACCTGGTAGTAAATTTTTACAAGGAAGAGCCAGAAAGCATCCACCTAAGCTCATATCCAACTTTTAATGAGTCTTACATTAATAAAGAGCTGGAAGAGAATATGGAAGAGGTCTTAGAGATTGTTGTTCTTGGAAGGTCTTGTAGAAATGGAGCTAACATAAAGAATCGTCAGCCAATAGGAAGTATGTATGTAAAGGCAGAGAATGAGCTTTCTGACTTCTTTAAGGATATAATTGCTGATGAGCTTAATGTGAAGAAAGTGCTGTTTACTGATGATGTTAGAGAATTTACCTCATATTCATTTAAGCCACAGCTAAAAACCCTAGGGCCAAAGTTTGGCAAGCAGGTTGGCACTATAAGGCAGATTTTATCAGAGCTTAATGGTAATGAGGCTATGGATGAGATTAATGCTACAGGAAAGCTTAATATCACATTAGAGGGCTCTACAGTGGCCATTGATAAAGAGGATCTTCTTATTGAAGCTGCTCAGGCAGAAGGGTATGTATCAGACTCTGACCGTGGAATTACTGTTGTCTTAGACACCAACCTATCTGAAGACCTGATAGAGGAGGGCTTCGTTCGTGAGGTCATAAGCAAACTTCAAACTATGCGTAAGGATGCAGGTTTTGAGGTTATGGACCATATCAGAGTATATTCAGAAGGAAATGAAAGGATTAAAGCTATAATTGAAGGTAATGCTGAGGAAATCAAGTCGGAAGTATTGGCAGATATTATAGAGCTTAATAAGGCACAGGGTTACACTAAGGAATGGAACATTAATGGTGAGCAGGTTACATTTGGTGTAGAAAAACTGTAATAGCTGTCGTGATTTTTAAGACAAGGGCCATTTACTTTTTGTTTTTTCTGTACTATAATGAGATTAGAGGATACATTGTAGTATATTAGGTATCAGGTATTTTGTGGTGGCTTTGACACAGAAATTAGCATTAGTTGAAAGGCGAGGAAATTATGAAGCTTATCTATGTAATCGTACGCAATATTGATAGTGGTGATGTTACAGCTGCATTAAATAAAGCAGGATATTATGTAACTAAACTTGCTTCAACTGGGGGTTTTTTACGTGAGGGTAATACTACACTAATGATAGGTACAGATGAAGAAAAGGTAGATGAAGTAATTGATATTGTAAAGAAGGTTTGTGGTCCTAGAAAGCAGATTATATCCAATCCGGTTGGGACTGGTGAGTACACCTCGATGAATGTTATGGTTAATGTAGGAGGTGCTACTATATTTGTCATGGAAGTCGACCGCTTCGAAAAGATATAGCCCCATATATGGTGTATGCCATTAAAATAAGCTGTTGTCAGTGAAAGGGAGAACAGGTAGAGTGAGCCTGGTCTCCTTTTTACTTATTACGTATATACATATATGTAACTTATTATATTAGCAGTTTATAAAAAATGATTTAAATTGTTTAAATTCTGTGAACTACTGATTTATACTTTATTTATTACCTTAAATATGTTATAAATGAATGAGTGTAGTAAAAAAATCTATGAATTAAGCAGTCTCGGGGGTTACTACCCTACGAGTAAAGGAAAGGGATAAGTAAATGAAAAAGATAATAGCACTTATGGTATTAAGCCTAAGCATAATGGTTGCAATGCTTGGTTGTGACAAGAAGACTGGGGGAGAAGATAAAACTGATGCTAGCCCTACACCTGATTCATCTGTTGAAAATGAAGATGATAAAGAAGAGGGTAAAGAAGATGAAGTTGGCCTAGACCAAGAAGATGTAGAAGTATATGTCCCACTAGAGAATCCTGTAGTTAAGGAAGATTATGATTATAATGATTATATTAAACTAGGAAAATATAAGGGAATTGAAGTTAAGGTAACTCAGTTAGAGGTAACCCAGGACGATATAGAGGCTGCTATTCAAGTGGAACTACTAGAAAGTGGTGCCCCTGGTAATCAAGTTACTGATAGACCTGCTAAGCATGGTGATACATTGAACATAGACTTTGTTGGCTACCATAATGGAGAGGCTTTTGAAGGAGGTTCATCAGAGGGCTTTGAATTAGTATTAGGTTCAAAAAGATTTATTGAAGGATTTGAAGATCAGTTAATAGGTGCAGAGATTGATACTGAGGTAGAAGTCAATGTAGTATTTCCTGAGAATTATAACAAAGACACTCTGGCAGGTGAACCCGCACTTTTCAAGGTAAAAATAAATGGAATCCAGAACTTCGAGTTGACAGATGATATTATAAAGAATGTGATGGGATTTGATTCAGAGGAAGATTATAGAGAAAGCTTAAGCAAAGAGCTTGAAAATACAAATATACTAATTATGAAGAACAAAAAACAGAATGATGTATATAACGCTCTTATAGATGGATCAGATATAGAGCTTCCTAGTAATTTACTTGAATATTATAAAAGTGACATAATTACTTTATACACTAATATGGCAGCAGCCTATCAGACTGATTTAGAGACCCTTGTAAACATGATGGGGTATTATTCTTGGGATTCTTTCTACGAGGATGTAAAAGCCTATGCAAAAAACATGGTTACAAGAGAGCTAATTGTTAAAGCTATCTGTAGTGCAGAGGGCATTGAATTGACAGAGGAAGAGTTCCAGACTATGGCTTCGGAGTATGCTTTGGAGTATGGTTATGAATCCAAAGAGGACTTTTTGCAAGAAGCAGATATAGAGGTTCTTAAAGAAGATTTACTATATGACAAGGTAATTAGATTTATTATTGATGAGGCTATTGAGATATAATTAGGTTTTGGCCATACAAATTTAGTTTATGCAGATAAAATTTGTTTGACAAGAAAATTCTATTGTGTTATACTACGCAAGCACTGTTATAAAAAGGATATGGGTTATTATGCTCTTGGTCCATTAGGCCAAGAGCTTTTTATAATGTAACAGGAAAGTTCTTCCTATTACATAAAAAACGGTCTAGGAAAGATAATATTAGAAGGATTTAATTAAGTTTTATATGGAAAGGGATTTTTAATGGAAATAACAAAATTTGAAGACATGAATATTAAGCAGGAGATACTTAGGGCTGTTGAGGAAATGGGATTTGAGGAAATGTCACCTATACAAGGCAAGGCAATTCCCGTGATGCTTGAGGGAAAGGATATTATTGGCCAGGCTCAGACAGGAACAGGTAAAACAGCTGCCTTTGGCATTCCTCTTTTACAGCAGGTGAATCCAAAGGTTAGATCACTTCAGGCATTGGTACTTTGTCCTACAAGAGAGTTGGCAATTCAAGTAGCTGGAGAGATGCGTAGATTAGCGAAATTTATGCATGGTATAAAGATTCTACCTATATATGGAGGACAGGAGATATCAAAGCAAATCAGATCATTAAAAGGCGGAATTCAAGTGATTATTGGTACACCCGGTCGTGTTATGGATCATATGAGAAGAAAGACAATACGCCTTGATGATATCAAGATGATGGTCTTAGATGAGGCTGATGAGATGCTTAACATGGGCTTTCGTGAGGATATAGAGACTATTCTTAAGGATATGCCTATAGAGAGACAGATGGCGCTTTTTTCTGCTACAATGCCAGGCACAATAATGGAGATTGCTCGTACCTATCAGAATAATGCCCAGCATATTAAGGTGGTAAGAAAAGAACTTACTGTTCCAAAGATAGAACAGTATTATTATGAGGTTAGCCCTAAAATGAAGGAGGAGGTTGTATCTAGGCTTCTAGATATTTATAACCCCAAGCTTTCACTGATTTTTTGTAATACAAAGAAGATGGTGGATGAATTGACTAGTAATTTGCAGGGAAGAGGGTATTTTGCTGAAGGACTTCATGGTGATATGAAACAGCAGCAAAGAGATAGGGTTATGAGTAGTTTTAGAAATGGTAGGACAGAAATTCTTGTGGCGACAGATGTTGCAGCAAGGGGCATAGATGTGGATGATGTAGAGGCTGTATTTAATTATGATGTACCTCAGGATGATGAATATTATGTTCATAGAATAGGACGAACAGGACGTGCTGGTAGAGAGGGAAAGGCATTTACCCTTGTTGTTGGAAGAGAGGTCTATAAGCTAAGAGATATTCAAAGATATTGTAAGACAAGGATAAAACTACAACCTGTACCTTCTGTAAATGCTGTCACCGAGATTAAGGCAGAAAAGATATTAGATAGGATATTTAATGTTTTGGAGGATGAAGACCTTTCAAAAATGATTAACCTGATTGAGGACCGCATTAATGAGGAGGAAAAATATACATCTCTTGATGTGGCAGCTGGTTTTCTAAAGCTTATGATGGGTGATGATAAATGTGAGACTGACCAGGAAAGCGCTTACTCAGATTTTGGTGAAACAGGGGCAGAGGCTGGTATGGTTAGATTATTTATTAATCTAGGTAAGAAGCAGAAGATAAGACCTGGTGATATTCTTGGAGCAATTGCAGGAGAGACAGGAATACCTGGTAAGCTTATAGGAACCATAGATATGTATGATAAGTATACCTTTGTTGAGGTACCTAGAGAATATGCATCAGATGTTATTCAGACTATGAAGACATCAAAAATAAAGGGTAAGACTCTTAATATAGAGCCTGCCAACAAAAAATAGCTATAATATTGCCATCTCCAATGTCTCTTGGCACTTGACATATTTGTAGAGAGTATTATAATAATAATTACTATTATCTAATATTTTTGATAAGCAAATATTTCAGGGAGGTGATGAGATGGCCAACACTAAATATAGCCGACAAAGAGAAGCTATAGCAACATACCTATCACAAACCAAAGAGCATCCGACTGCAGACACAATATATATGAATATCAGAAAAACCCTTCCTAATGTTAGTCTCGGTACTATATATAGGAACCTTAACCTTTTGGTAGAGAAGGGAGAGGTTATAAAGATTAGCGGTACGGATGGCAGCGACCATTATGACTTCAATACTGATCCACACTATCATTTTGTGTGTAATAAGTGCAAGAGTATAACTGATATAGAACTAGAATCTATTGACCATATTAATACCATGGCAAATGAGAAATTTCCCGGTAAAGTAGAAGGTCATGTAACCTATTTTTATGGTATTTGTGCAGATTGTGATAAAGAATGTAATGAATAATGAATAAAAAAGGTAGTCAGATGAACTGACTACCTTTTTTTGATATGAAATTGTATCAATTAATTGTTAAAAGGGATTTATAGACCTCTTAACATAGGTTGTATGAAGATACTCATGTGCCTTATGACTGCCAGGTGCTTCTAAGAAGTCATCGTATAACTTCTTAATTGAAGGGTTATCATGGGACTTTCTAAATGGCATAGAGGCATCTAAATCATATAGGGCCTTTGCACGCAAGCCTGCTACGTCAGTAGTATTTAATACGCTTGAGGGCTGCTGAGGTTGGCCACCACCATTTACGCAACCACCGGGACAACCCATGATTTCAATAAAGTGATAATTAGCCTTACCTTCTTTTACTTCGTCTAATAGCTCTTTTGCATTATTTAGACCAGATGCAACAGCTACATTTATATCCATACCTGCAACATTATAGGTTGCTTTTTTTACTCCTTTAGTACCTCTGACTTCAGAGAACTCAGGGCTAGGAAGCTCTTCCTTGGTTAAGGTCTCTACAGCGGTACGAAGTGCTGCTTCCATAACACCACCAGTTGCACCAAAGATGACTGCAGCACCAGTGGATTGTCCTAAAGGATTATCAAACTCCTCATCAGGAAGTGCAAGGAAGTTTAGACCTACACGGTCAATCATTCTTGCTAATTCCCTTGTAGTAATTGTGATATCTACATCAGGTACACCAGCTGCATTTTGGTCATCACGGCCAATTTCAAATTTCTTTGCCGTACAAGGCATAACACTTACCATAACAATTTTTTCAGGGTCAAGACCCATCTTGTCAGCGTAATATGTCTTTGTAATAGCACCAAACATCTGCTGAGGTGACTTACAGGTAGAAAGATTATCTAACATATCAGGGTAATAATGTTCGCAATACTTAATCCATCCTGGTGAGCAGGAGGTTATTAGAGGAAGAGTGCCTCCATTTTGAACCCTATCAAGAAATTCTGCTGCCTCCTCCATAATGGTTAAGTCAGCTGCAAAATCAGTATCAAATACTTTGTCAAAGCCTAGGCGGCGAAGAGCAGCGACCATCTTTCCTTGAACACCAGTACCAATAGGAAGTCCAAAAGCTTCTCCTAGGGCTGCACGTACAGCAGGTGCAGTCTGGACAATTACATATTTATCAGGATCATTGAGGGCTTCAAACACCTCATCTGTGAAATCTTTTTCATATAGGGCACCAACAGGGCATACTACGATACATTGTCCGCAGGATACACAGCTGGTTTCACCAAGACCCATATCAAAAGCACATGCTATATTAGTTGAGAAACCTCTATCATTGGCTCCAATAACTCCAATTCCTTGTACATGGTCGCAGACAGCTGAGCAACGTCTGCATAATATACATTTGTTATTATCCCTAACCATGTGAGCAGCAGAGTTGTCAACCTCATAATCGTGACGTTCTCCCTCGTATGCTGTTTCATTATCTACCTTAAGGTCTACACATAATTTTTGAAGCTCACAATTTACACTTCTTATACAGGACAGGCATTTTCTGTCATGGTCTGAAAGTATAAGTTCTAGGGTCTGCTTACGAGAAGAGAGTACCTTTGGAGAATCTGTTCTTATTTCCATGCCTTCTGCAACAGGATACACGCAGGAAGCTACTAGAGATCTTGCCCCCTTTACTTCTACTACGCAGATACGACAAGCTCCTATCTCGTTAATATCTTTTAGAAAGCAGAGGGTAGGAATCTCGATATGGGCCAGCCTAGCCGCTTCTAAAATAGTGGAGCCCTTTGGAGCATCTATAGATATACCATTTATTTTAATATTTACAGTTTCCATTCTAACCTCCATTCTAGCGTACGAATATTGCATCAAAGCGACATTTTTCCATACACACACCACATTTGACACATTTACTCTGATCTATAACATGTATTTCTTTTACCTTACCAGTAATAGCGTCGCTTGGACAGTGTCTAGCACATAAGGTACAGCCCTTACATAGGTCTGGCTCTATTACATAGGACAGGAGTGCCTTACAAACACCAGCAGGGCATTTCTTATCTACTACATGGGCAATATATTCATCTTTAAAGAATTTGAGAGTAGATAACACGGGATTTGGCGCACTTTGACCAAGTCCACAAAGTGAATTTTCCTTAATATATAAGCATAGATCTTCTAGCTTTTCAACATCTTCAAGGGTGCCATTTCCGCTTGTAATCTTTTCTAACATCTCATATAGTCGCTTGGTACCTATACGGCAAGGGGTGCATTTTCCGCATGACTCATCAACTGTAAACTCAAGGAAGAACTTTGCTATGTCAACCATGCAGTTGTCCTCATCCATGACAATAAGTCCACCAGACCCCATCATTGATCCAATACTAATAAGGTTATCATAATCTAGTGGAATATCATAATAATCGGTTGAAATACATCCACCAGATGGTCCGCCTGTTTGTGCCGCTTTAAACTTCTTACCGCCAGGAATGCCTCCTCCTATTTCGTCTACTACCTCACGAAGGGTAGTTCCCATAGGTATTTCTACAAGACCTGTATTATTAATGTTTCCACCAAGGGCAAAAACCTTAGTTCCTTTGGCTTTTTCAGTACCAATACTCTTGAACCAATCTACTCCGTTTAAAATAATTGGAGGAATATTTGCATAAGTCTCAACGTTGTTAAGTATTGTTGGCTTTTGGAACAGACCCTTTTGTGCTGGGAAAGGTGGACGTGGACGGGGTTCGCCACGGTTACCTTCGATGGAAGTTATAAGAGCTGTCTCTTCACCACAAACAAAGGCACCAGCACCAAGTCTTAATTCTATATCAAAGGAAAAGTCTGTACCAAAGATGTTTTTGCCAAGTAGTCCGTATTCTCTAGCTTGGCTAATAGCCATGTTTAAACGATCAACAGCAATTGGATATTCTGCACGTATGTAGATATAGCCCATTGATGCTCCTATAGCATATCCGGCTATTGCCATTGCTTCTAATACTACATGAGGGTCTCCCTCTAATATTGAACGGTCCATAAATGCACCAGGGTCGCCTTCATCAGCATTACAGCAAACATATTTCTGGTCAGCATCATTAGCCTTAGCAAGCTTCCATTTTAAACCTGTGGGGAAGCCACCACCACCTCTTCCTCTTAGTTCACTGTCTAAAACTGTCTGAATAACCTGATCAGGGGTATACTCAGTTAAAACCCTTCCTAAGGCTTCATAACCATTGGTTGCAATATATTCATCAATGTTTTCAGGGTTGATTATACCGCAATTACGAAGGGCAATTCTATGTTGCTTTTTATAAAAGTCTGTATCATTAATGGATGTAAAGCCATCTTCTGATACGGTTTCCTCGTAAACCAGCCTAGAAACAACACGACCTTTTAGAAGATGCTCATTAACGATTTCAGGAATATCTTCAGGCTTAACCAGTGAATAAAAGGTTGCCTCAGGGTAGATAATGATGATTGGGCCTAAAGCGCAAAGTCCATGGCATCCTGTTTGTACTACTGCCACTTCGTCAGTCAGGCCTGCTTTACCAATTTCTTCATTTAAGCATTCCAAGATCTTTGGAGTTCCGGAGGAAGTACAACCGGTTCCACCACAGACCAATACATGTGAACGATACATAATGTGACCTCCTTCAGTTATCCGATCGTCTCGGAGATTGTATATTTACTAACTATTTGACCACGAATTATATGCTGATCTATAACTTCAAGAGCTTTTTCCGGGGTCATCTTTATATAAGTTACTTTATCCTTACCGGGTTCTACTACTTCAACAATAGGCTCATATTGGCACAGGCCTATGCATCCGGTTTGAGTTACCATTACATTAGTTAATTCCCTTTCCATAACTGTATCGGAAAGGACTTTCAGTACAGGTCTTGCACCACTTGCGATACCGCAGGTTGCCATACCTACTACCAAACGAGTCTTATCTCCTTCTTCGTTACGAAGACCCATCTGTGCTTGCATGGCTTCTCGGATTGCTTTTAGCTCATCTAGAGATTTCATATGCTTCCTCCTCTAATATAATTTGAATATTGTTAATGGCTAAAACGATTCATTGCCATATACTTCTATATGATTTTCATTTAGATATTTACGTATAAATCTTGCGACTTCTGGTGTATCAAAAGGGATATCACCAAGAATCTGCCTAAAGCTTCTAGTATCTAATTGATATTCTTTACCTTCATATTCATTTATGTAGAGAAAATCAATATTGGGGTTTGCCAGTACCAAGGTATAAATGGTAGAGCATATATCCCCTAATGGCATTCTATCAATATGTGTAAGGCCAAAGCTGGCATTAACTGTGGTTGCATCTCCAGGAATAGACTTTATTTCAAAACTACCACCAGTAATTTCTGCAGCCTGTTTTAGAAAGGGGACTCCTAACCCTACATCTCTTGTAGTTCTTGATGTAAAGAAGGGATCCTCAACCTTAGAAAGCTGGTCTTTGGTCATTCCACAACCATTATCACTTATTTTAATTGAAAGCAGGTCTTCTTTCTTATGTATACGAACCTGGATAGTCACTAGGTCGGCACCTGCCCGTATAGAATTATTCGCAATATCTAATACATTTAAAGAAAGTTCAGGTAACATATTACTCGTATTTTTTAAGAATACTTGCTACGTCATTAGCAGTTATTTTTCCATATACATCCTCATTTACAGTTATAACGGGAGCTAAACCACATGCTCCAATACAGCGACAAGCTTCTAGTGAAAATTTTCTATCTTCAGTACATTCGCCGTCATCAATACCAAGTTGCTCCTTTAATTTGTCCATTATATCACCAGCACCCTTAACATAACATGCTGTTCCAAGGCAAACAGATACTCTGTATTTTCCCTTGGGGTTAAGTGAAAATTGGGAGTAGAATGTAGCAATACCATATACTTTTTCCATAGGTATAGCCAATTCGTTTGATATTATAGATTGTACCTCAATTGGCAGATAGCCGTATATATCCTGGGCTTTCTGCATGATGGGCATTAGAGCACCTTTGTCGTCCTTATGTTCAGCAATGACCTTAAGTAGCTCTTCATGCTGCTGTGTAGTACCGGCAAATGGTATAGTACTTTGCTTCATAGCCATTATATAACCTCCTCGTTAAACTTTTATCAAGCAAAAAACACTTATATTGTAGCATAAGATAGTTAAAAAAGCTACAAAAATATTATACAAGGTTTATAAAG
>JAAYRC010000045.1 GCA_012518975.1 Clostridiales bacterium | reverse complement strand
TAATAAAAGAGGCTGTTGTAAAGCCAAGATATAACTTTGCTTTACAACAGCCCTTAATTTTATGTTTTAATTTAGTATCTTGCTACCAAACCAATTTGTGGACTCATAGGTGCAGACTGGTTACCGCTTAAATCCTCTATTTTGTTTTCTAATATATCAATTCTTAAATAAGCATTATTTATCGGTGGAGTATCTAGCTTAATAATTACTTCCCTGCCAGATATATCTACCACATTACCAATCTCATAATTATAAGTTCCACTAATTTGTGTAACCTTAACAGCCATTGAACCTTGTATTTCCTCACTGAAGGTCAGACGAACCTCATTCATCCTGTTCTTGTCAAAGACAGGAGGTTCTATGTAATAAGGCTTCTTATTCTCCTTAAGTAGTATACTTGTAGAATAATCAGATATAGGCGCTAGGGTAGATCCATAGTTTTTAACTCCATTAATCTTAAGAGGTCTTTCTAATGAAACATCTATAGAACCCTCTGCAAGAGTAAGGATCACTGTAGCTCCCTCATTCTTCGTATTCTTTTCAATCTTTGCATTTGTTATTATAACTCCAGGTATAGAGTAGTTTCTAATATCCTGTGCAGAAGTTACATCTAGCATATTAGCAAACTCAATGAATATCTGGCTTGGGTTATTAGTGGACTGAGTAACTGAATAAGGTCCTGGAAGCTCTAAACTCGAGTTACCACTATTATCAATTGTTATTGTCCGCTCTATACTGTAGTTTCTAAAATTATCTCTTGCAAAGAATTTGTCCAATGTAAATGTATATCTACCCAGCAGGGTCAAATTATCAATCTTTAATCTAACTTGCTTAGGATTATCCGATGTTAGCTTAGTATAGGTGATATTGTTGTTTGACCTAATTTCATCTGAAACTGTTACTAATGATGCTGTAAATACACCTGTATTGGAGGATAGGCTTATATCCTTGTTATAGGTAAGTGTAAGAATGCTAGTCTCAGGATCAAATTCATAGCTTACCAAATGTGGACTAGACTTATCAACATCGAAGTTTACTGACCTATTATTTGGCAGATATGAGGATGTATCCTTAGGGTCAACATTATAGCTCTGCCAGTTACTTATGGATACTGACTGAACACCTGTTCTTTGGGCATCTGATTCAGTTATAGAGTAATGAACCTGCTTAGGATTCTTCTCATCAATCACACCCATCATAATTGGTCCGTTGTTGATGCTTGCATAACCGGCAAACTCGATTGAACGGTCAAAAGTTGCTGTTAGGATATTATATCCTGTTCTTTCTACTTTAATAAGCTTTGCCTGTGGCTTAGGTGTATTATCAGTCAATAGGTATACTGGAAGAGTATAATTAGCAGGAACATTACCTGCCATATCCTTTATGCCTGCTATAGTTACAGTCAATGGTTTATTAAAGTCAGAATATGCAATGTTCGATAGGTTAATTGATAGAGTTTTCTTATCCTCACTTAATATATAATTGTTCTTATTCTCAAGTATGCCTACTGTTATAGGATCAGCCGCTTTTGTTGACGAACCAGGAAGTAGACCGCCACCTGTTACCTTAAAATCAGTAATGTCAATTGCTTCATTAAAGATAATTGATGCAATTACACCTGAATCATCTAGCTTGACTTCTGTAACATAAGGAGCCTCATCATCCACATAGCCAATCTGTTTGTAATATTCATCAATTTCAATACCATCAGTTGTCTTTATCTTATTAGTAAAGCTAATACCGTATTCTCCCTCGAACCTATTAGATGCAGTAATAGTAAGCGTCATCTTATCAGAAGAAAGCTTTGCAGTTAATTTACCTGGGTCTTCTGCCATACCTTTAAGATTCTTTTTTAGGGATATAGCTATGCTGTCAAGTAATTCTCCGTTCTTTCCAATAACAGTTGTTTCATTTACAGGACTATCAAATACAACCTTTATCTCTGTACTGTTTATAATTTCAGCAGAACCAACCGTTGCAGAAAGACCTACAACCTCAATAATAATTGCATCATTTACTATACTTAATGCTGCCTCCTCTGGAGTAGCAGTCCTTGCAGCTGTAGCCACAAGAATCACCTTGCCGGGCTTTACTGCCTTTACTATTCCACTAGAGCTATTAGTAACTTCGATACATTCTCTATCTCCTCCACCCAATGACCAGTAGGTCTTATCAGAGGAAGTCTTAGGGAAAATATCCCTATTAAAATTATAGGTTTCTCCTACTTTAAGAATATGTGCACCATTTACCTCTTTTGCATTGTTAATCTTAACCTTTGTAGCAGGAATAATTACTGTGACCTTACAATTAATTGTCTTGGTCTTCTTTGTAGGATAGGTAATAATACACCTGATAGTGGCTGTTCCTTTACCTACTGAAGTAACTAGGCCTTTACTAGAGACCCTTGCCACCTTAGTATTAGATGAGGACCATTTATATGTACTATTTGCCACCTTGTTCTTAATCTCAAGCTGATAGGTTTCATCTTCACCAATAATTTCAAGCTTACTTTCCTTGAAGGACGGTGTCGCTGCTAGTGCAATGGTTTCACTCTGCAGCCATATTATAGGCGTTAGCAGCATAGTAAATACCATTATCAAGGCAAGCCTCTTGCCTAGGTTGTTTTTCATACTTAACTCCTCCTATGTTTATAGCGCTAATTATCAACATTTATACTACATATAGTAGCATATCAACCACTAAATGTCAAAATCTTGTTTAATTCTTATTATTAAAATTAGTCGTTATTCTCTTCTTGTCTTCTACCCTCCATAGACTCAAACTCTCTCTGCTCTGTCTTTATTTCCCAATGAATTAAGAAGGTTAGGGCTGCTCTTAATAAGATTATACCTGCTACCATACCGATTTCTTCCCAACCAGTTACAGCCACAGTCCTAAGAATCTCTCCGCCCATCTTAAACTCAAGACCCAAGGCCATACCCTTAGCCAGCTCTAACCTAGTGTAGGGGTTTTTCTTAATATGATTATAAATACCCACCATACCAGCCACAACAAGAATAAACACTCCAATAAATTCAAACATTAGTATAGCACCATCACATATTATAGTTAACCACATATGCATTTGTTCCATTTTTTTCTCCTTATAATCTCTTGTAATTTAATAATTTTAGTAACAATAATTATCTATAATAATAGAATGTTTTTTAAAAAAAGTAAAGATTGAAACTAAGTATTTTTTTGTCAACTTTCCTACTAATTAAGTAATTTAGGTTTTTTATAAAAACTTTCATATAAAACTATTAATAATATGTGAATTTGCAAGTGTTTTTATTTATAAGTAAAATTTTCACTTCCCTTTTTAGTTTATCAGAATTATAATGATAGCATAGTATATAATTATATATAAAATGAAAGGATGATGAAGATATGAAAAAGTTCCGTAATTTTTTATTTGGTACCCTCTCCTTAGCGTCACTGGCAGCTGGTGCCTATTATGTTTATAAGAACTTTATTAAAAATGATACATCAGATGACTTTGATGATTTTGATGATGAGTTCGAGGATTTTGAGGATGACTTTGATGAATTGGATCAAAGTGAGGAAAGCAACAAAATAAGTGAAAATAGAGAGTACGTTTCTATTCAGCTAAATTTAGACGATTCCAAACAAGATATTGAAGAATCTAATAACACATCGGATCAGAAGGATGAAGCTGACAATGAAGCCGAAGCTGACCAAGAGGCCGACAACGACCAGGAGGCTGACAACGACCAGGAAATATAATAGCTTATAAGTTTAGTTAAAAAGGGATAAAGAGCAACCTTACTCTTTATCCTTTTTCATTATTTTTTGCTAATTTGCCAAGATTAGTTCTAAATCATTGATTAGCCTATCATGGTCGATTGGAATAAGAATACTATAGGAGGCTGTTTCCTTATTGGTATTTTCCACTGTAACACAGTCCCTTCCAACAGTAATCAGACTCTCTT
Organism: Clostridiales bacterium; assembly: GCA_012518975.1. Lineage (GTDB taxonomy): Bacteria > Bacillota > Clostridia > Lachnospirales > Lachnospiraceae > Mobilitalea. Next base: position 16,519 of record JAAYRC010000045.1, on the reverse strand, counting down.
GATCCTTACCCATAAGTTTTATTGTATATATTCCATCAGTATCACCGGTTCCATAGTGGAAGAAGTGCCCTTCCATTACAGAATAAAACCAATCGATTTGCTCCTGTAAGTCTAAAGTCTTCTCCTCATCCCTTAGACTTGACCTAATAATAATCAGGTTGACTTCAGATGGATCTATCATGCTAATATCTACAAAACCCAATTCTTCCTCTATGCTAGCGTCTGTTCCTTCGCTGGTTAAATCTGCAGTATTGTGACTTTTATTATTACTTCTATCAGTATCGCCCATCTCTCCTGCTACTGACTCTGCAGAATCATATATATCTTGGTGTTCCATAATACTATTTATCTGAATCTCTGATGATGCCTTTCCCATATCGGTTTTCTCATCGTCATATTTATAATCCATAGCAAGATTATTTTCTTCAGCCGCATAATCAGATTCATACATAGAATCATCTTTATACGACTTCTTATCAGCCGGTATAAGTAATCGAATTGTAGCTAGACCAACCACCAATACAAGCACTGCTGCCGCAACCTTAACTAATACACGTGTATGCCTTAAAATAGAGCTGGGCTTTTTCAACTCTAATCTATCACTAACTAGACCATCATCCTCAGGATTTTGCATCCTAATGGCCTCTAGTGTTCTATTAATTAAATCCTCTGAAACACTAATCCCTTCTGCCTCTAAGGAAGTGTTCAGATGGGACCTTATATTCAATTCATCGACTTCAAATATATCTTTTTCATTTGGGTCAAAACTCATCTGATATCCTCCCTTCTAACTTTTCCTTTAGTTTATTCCTTGCCCTAGAAAGTCTACTCTTTGCTGTTCCCTCTGCAATATTTAAAGTATTAGCCGCCTCAGCAATAGTCATCTCCTGATAATATACACACAATACAACATCCCTATATTTTGCAGGTAGTGAAAGTACCGTTTCTTTAATATATTGCTTGGTATCCTGCTTCTCCACCTCGTCATAATCAGACTCACTTATAATTGCGTCCTCCTTATAATCCATCATAGGGACAACTCTTCTATTGTAGGCACTTTTTAAATAGTCCTTGCAAGCATTAATAGTTATTCTGATAATCCATGTCTTAATACTGGAATTACCTTCAAAGGTAGAAAGCTTCTGATTTACCTTTATAAAGACCTCCTGAAATATATCCTCTGCAAGATGAAGATCCTTGACATACATATATGCTGTTCTAAGTACATCGTTGCCATATTCTCTTATTAAATCTTCTATCTCATATGCAGTAGATTGATCGGGATAGTCATTTTGATGTTCACTATGCATCCTTTATCCCCCTATACTAAACCATTATATCTCCTTATAACAACTAGTTATAGTATACATGTACTGCTTTGAGATGTAAATGATAATTTAGATACAGGAACAATGCTAAGAACTTACTTTCTGTATATTAGACGCTATTAAAATCAATACCGTTCCATATTTATATTAACTTATTACATATTTCTTATTTTAATTTTAAAATTATGCAAGACCCAAAGCAAAGCCATTGCTTTATGTAATAAAATACGGTTTTATGTCATCCCTGGCGGAGTGTTTATTATGTATTAGGACAAACTTTTTATTAAATAATAAAGGATGGCTGACCTAAATCTAGGCCTTACCATCCTTTTAAGTCATATTTATTCACTTAGCATTATATCTGCTCACTATAGGCCATACGATAAAGTCCTGCATAAACCCCATTTCTAGAAAGCAATTCCTCATGGCTACCAGACTCCTCAATTCCTTCCTCTGTAAGAACAAGGATTCTTTTTGCATTCTTAATAGTTGACAGTCTATGGGCAATAACAAAGGTTGTACGATTTTTTGCCAAATACTCCAATGATTCCTGAACCACCTTTTCACTTTCATTATCCAAAGATGAAGTTGCTTCATCAAAAATAAGAATCGGTGGATTCTTAAGAAATACCCTGGCTATACTTAGCCTTTGCTTTTGACCTCCTGATAACTTAACACCACGTTGTCCAATATCAGTATGATAACCATCAGGAAGTTCCATAATAAAATCATGGGCATTAGCATTCTTAGCTGCTAATATAATTTCTTCATCACTAGCATTTGTACTACCATAACGAATATTATCAAGAATAGTACCTGCAAAAAGATATACATCCTGCTGTACAATTCCTATATTCTTTCTAAGGGATTTTAGCTTTATATCCCTGACATCTATCCCATCCACTGTGATAGATCCTTCAGAAACCTCGTAAAATCTTGGAATCAGGCTACACATAGTGGTTTTTCCAACCCCAGAAGTTCCCACAAGGGCTATATATTCACCAGCATCCACCTTAAGATTAATGTTTCTAAATACATCTCCTGTTGCATCATTATATTTAAAAGCTACATCCTTAAACTCTATATTTCCCTTTACTTCTTTTAAAGATACTGCTTCTGCCCTATCAACAATATCAGGTTCAATCTCTAGAATCTCATAGAATCGACTAAAGCCTGACATGCCATTTTGAAATTGTTCTGTAAAGTTTATCAGCTTCCTTACTGGTTCAACTAAGGTATTGACATATAACAAAAATGCTAATAAATCTCCAACATTAATAATCTCCTTAGCAATAAATAGTCCTCCGCAGGCTATAACTCCTATATTAATTAATGCTGTAAAAAGGGTTAAGCCAGAATGAAATGATGCCATATTCCAATAGCTATTTCTCTTACTTTCTATAAACCTGCTATTACCCACTTTAAACTTGCCCATTTCCACAGACTCGTTAGCAAAGGACTTAACTACTCTTATACCTGATAGATTATCCTCTATCTGAGCATTTATTTCTGCTATCCTTTCTCTGTTTCTTCTAAAGGCTCGCCTCATTCTCCCTCTCATGAACATAGCAAATATGAACATCATAGGAATAAAAGCGAAAACTATAAGAGTCAAGGGTAGATTTATCTGTATCAATATAAAAAATGCACCGATAAACTTAATTGCCGAAATTATTATATCCTCAGGTCCATGATGGCATAGCTCAGTAACATCGAATAAGTCATTGGTTATCCTAGACATTAGCTGGCCAATCTTTTGATTATCATAAAAACTAAAGGATAGCTTTTGATAATGCTCAAAGATATCATTTCGCATATCATATTCCATCTTTGCACCCATCATATGACCCTTATAGCTAGTAAAAAATGTACTCAAAAATTCTATAGCTGCTAAGCCTAACATTGCAAAAAGCAGCTTTATAATTATTGGTGCAGCCTCTGAGATCTCATAGTTTATCAGTACATCATTAGTAATATATCTTACTATCATTGGATATACCAGGGAAATTGCAGATGCCAAAAATGCAAAGAACATGTCTGCTGCAAACAGTCCCATGTATGGCTTATAATAAGACAAAAACTTCTTCGTCTTCTTACTCATATTAAACTCCTATCTAGAGATCCTTCAAGACATAATATCCGTATTTACATTATTAATACTAAAGTCGTTTTGAAAGATCATACATATATTGGTCTACATCTTTTTTCATAGCCAATGCCTCAGCTATATCATAACTAATAAATTCACCACTCTTATAAGCAACAACACAATTAGTACCTCCAGCTAGAAGTATATCAACCGCCTTTGCACCCATTGTAGTGCCGTATACACGGTCTCTTGCAGTTGGACTTCCTCCTCTTTGTGCGTGACCGATAATGGTTGCCCTGGTTTCCATTCCAGTAGCATCCTCAATTCTTTTTGCCATCGCCTCTGATTCGCCTATGCCTTCTGCATTTATAATAATATAATGCTTCTTACCAGTCTCTCTTCTACGGTTTATTTTCTCGATAATATACTGTTCATCATATTCATCCCGGCGCTCCTTAATCAAGATATCTTCAGCACCGTTTGCAATTCCGCTCCAAAGAGCAATATGTCCAGCCTTTCTACCCATAACCTCTATAATACTACACCTTTCATGAGATGTAGATGTATCCCTTATCCTATCAATGGTCTCCATAGCCGTATTTACAGCTGTGTCAAAGCCAATTGTATAATCTGTACAAGCAATATCAAGGTCAATTGTACCAGGAACACCTACTGTATTAACACCCCTTTTAGCTAGGTCAGCAGCTCCTCGAAAAGAACCATCTCCACCTATAACTACAAGGCCATCTATTCCATGTTTTTTTAGAATCTGGGCTCCCTTATCTTGATTTTCAACTTCTTTAAACTCCGGACAACGGGCTGTATATAGTATTGTACCTCCCCTTTGTATAATATCAGATACTGTCTTGGCCTGCATATCAAATATATCTTCTTCTAGCAGTCCTAAATAACCTCTACGGATTCCTTTAACACGCAGTCCTTTATCAAGTGCTGTTCTTACAACAGCACGGATTGCTGCATTCATTCCAGGTGCATCCCCGCCACTAGTTAATACTCCAATTGTATTTATCTTACTGTTCATTAATTATTTACCTCCACTAAATTTAGATTACATTGTATTTTAAGACATTTATCGCAACGAATCAAGACTCTTTTCAACAATTACTATATTATTGTCTGAGTAAACCTTCTTAAGTCTTGATATTAGGTTCTGACTAACCTTTACATTCCTACTTTTAGGGAGACGCTTCATGGCCTTCTCCTTTTCGCAGTATATGACCACCGAGTCATTTCCATCAAACTCATCTAAAACTTCAAAGAGTTCACCCTCAGTCTCCTGATATGCAGTCATATCACTAAATCTTATCCAAATCTCCCTAGGTACAGCATCAAAAGAAACAATATTCTGACATATAAGCTTGGCATCCTTGTCTTCTTCCATGGTTACCCTACCCTTGATAAACACCTTGTTATCTTCCTCAAGCATATGCTTATTTTTTTCAAAATCTCTTGGAAAAACAATAACCTCAACTGTGCCAAACATATCCTCTAGGACTATAAATGCCATGGTAGAACCCGTCCTTGTTGTCTTAATGGATTTTGAAACAATCATCCCTCCTATGGTTTGATTGCTCCCATCCTCCACCTTAGGAATGTTTTGTTCCTCATCTATTATAAAATCATATGTGTAGCTTGTAACATTTTTACTAATTAAATTCATATAGTCATCTAGAGGGTGACCACTAACATATATACCCATAACCTCTTTTTCAAATGCCAGCAGGTCCTCCTTACTGTATTCTGCTACATCAGGAAGCTTAACCTCATATTCCTGTCTATCCTCATCCGAGGCAAAATCAAATAAATTCATCTGACCTGTAAGTGTTGTCTTTTTTTCTTCAGCTATCTGGTCTAGAATCTGTACATAGGCCATCATAAGCTGTCGTCTGTTACCATGAAGTTTGCTAAAGACCCCTGCCTTAATAAAGCTTTCTACAGTCCTTTTATTGACCTCTTTACCAGAAAGACGGCTAGCAAAATCCTTTAGACTAAGGAAGGGTCCATTAGCCTCTCGCTCCTTAACTAAGGCATCAATAACAGGTCTACCAATCCCCTTTATAGCGGAAAGGGCATACCTAATGGCTCCATCATATACTGTAAATACAGCATCACCCTCATTGATATCCGGTGGTAGTATTGATATATCCATCTGGCGACAATTATAGATATACTGGGCTACCTTACTAGGATTATCAATTACTGAAGTCAATAAGGCTGCCATGAATTCCACAGGATAGTAAGTCTTTAGATAGGCTGTCTGATAACAAATTACAGCATAGGCCGCAGCATGGGATTTGTTAAATGCATACTTGGCAAAATCAAGCATCTCATCAAATATATGGTTGGCCACATCTTCAGGTATGCCATTCTTAATACAACCTGGAACACCCTCTTCCTCATTGCCATAGATAAAGGTCTGTCTTTCCTTTATCATTACATCCTCTTTCTTTTTTGACATGGCCCTTCTAACCAGATCGCTCCTTCCATAGCTATATCCTGCTAGGTCCCTAACAATCTGCATAACCTGTTCCTGATATACAATACATCCATAGGTAGGTGACAATATACGCTCTAACTGTGGACATTCATAACTGATAGAACCTAATTCATTCTTTCCCTTAATGTATTTTGGAATAAAATCCATGGGCCCTGGCCTATATAAGGCTATACCCGCTATAACATCCTCAAGGCTACGGGGTCTTAGTTCCTTCATAAAACTCTTCATTCCACTGCTTTCTAGTTGAAAGACACCCTCAGTCCTTGCAGAACCAATTAAGTCATATACCTTGCTATCATTGTAATCTATATTATCTATATCTAATGCTTCTTCCTGGCTTTGTACCTTATTAATCAAGGCAAGAGCATTTTGGATTACTGTCAGGGTACGTAAGCCTAAAAAGTCCATTTTAAGCAGGCCCAGCTCCTCTAAGGTCACCATGGTAAACTGGGTTGTAACAGAATCATCTGAGGAACAAGCAAGAGGTACATATTCCACTATACTGTCCTTACCAATAACTACTCCAGCTGCATGCATGGAGGTATGCCTTGGAAGACCCTCTAGTCTTTGAGACATATCAATTAATCGTTTTATATCAAGATCGCTATCATAAAGACGTTTAAGGTCAGGATTAATCTTCATAGCTTTTTTGATTGTGATACCAATTTCAGTTGGAATCATCTTTGCGACTGCATCCACCTGTGAATAGGGTAGGTCTAAGGCTCTTCCAACATCTCGGATTACCGCCCTAGCAGCCATGGTTCCAAAAGTTACAATCTGTACTACCTTGTCCTTACCGTATTTATCTGTTACGTAATCAATGACTTCCTGCCGCCTTTCATAGCAAAAATCAATATCTATATCTGGCATGGTCAGCCGTTCTGGATTTAAAAATCTTTCAAAAAGGAGGTTGTATTTGATAGGGTCAATATCTGTTACCCTAAGGCAATAGGATACTAAGGACCCTGCGGCACTTCCCCTCCCTGGACCTACCATAATTCCATTATCTCTGGCATACTTAATAAAGTCCCAAACAATAAGAAAATAATCAACAAATCCCATATCGTCAATGGTCTTTAGTTCAAATTCCAAACGTTCAAGAAGGCTTTGTGTAATGGTTTTGTATCTTTCCTTCAACCCCTCCTGGCAAAGCAATTTTAAGTATTCATATGGACTATAGGGTTGCGGCACTGGATATACTGGTAATTTGTACTCACCAAAGCTTATTGTTACATTACAACGCTTTGCAATTTCATATGTATTTTCAATAGCCTCTTTAGCATAGGGAAAGACCTCTAGCATTTCCTCTGGAGATTTAAGATAATACTGACCACCTTCATACCTCATACGGTTTTCATCAGAAACCTTCTTCTGTGTCTGAATACATAAGAGAATATCATGAGAATCAGCATCTTCTTCATAGGTATAATGAACATCATTGGTAGCTACAAGCTTTATACCTGTCTCATTAGACATTCTAATTAGTCCCTGATTGACTGACTTTTGCTCATATATTCCATGGTCCTGAAGCTCAAGAAAAAAGTTGCCCTCTCCAAATATCTCTTGGTAGCTAAGGGCAGCATTCTTAGCCTCTTCATAAAAACCCCTTCGTATATTACCTGCCACCTCACCACCAAGACAGGCACTTAAAGCAATGATTCCCTCACTATGAAGTGAAAGAACCTCCTTATCAACCCTAGGCTTATAGTAGAAACCCTCTAAAAAACCCTTAGATACAATCTTCATCATATTTTGATAACCTATATTGTTTTCAGCCAAAAGCACAAGGTGATAATAACGGTCTTCCGAAGCTCCTGGCTCCCTATCTCGCCTAGAATTCGGAGCAACATAAACCTCGCATCCAATAATAGGCTTTATATCCTCAGAGATACAGGCCTTATAAAAATCAATTACACCATACATAACGCCATGGTCTGTTATGGCAAGGCTATCCATACCAAGCTCCTTAGCCCGTAGTACCAGCTCCCTAATTTTACTCGACCCATCTAGGAGGCTATATTCAGTATGAAGATGTAAATGTGTGAAATTCATAAAAGTACTCCTCTCCAAACAAGTCCAAACAAGGGACGTTTCAAATGAAACGTCCCTTTACTCTCCTTAGCTCTACCAGTTCATTGGAGGTCTCTCAGGGTCAATAATCTCTTCTAAGATAAATAGATCCTGCAAGCGTTCTGGAAATTGAAGCATTGCCTGTCCATCCAAGGGCCGTCTTGTCATTCTAACATAGTCATCCTTAAGATGCATCCAAGGCTTAGAGTCTACACCGTGAAAATAATTGAAACCGACTTCCTTTAGATAATGATATTTATTACTACTGTAATGTCCCATAGTCCTTTCTATATCAACACCATAAGGGAATATAAGAATATCAGTAGGCCCAATTAAACTTCCAACCTCTTCAAGCCAACGATCAGTATCTTGCTTAATAAATTCAAAAGATTTCTCTCCCATGTTCCTATGACTCCAGCTATGGGACGCAAATTCCCAACCATTTTCCTTAAGAACTCTAGCAACTTCCTTAACAGTTTCCTTGTCCTGCTCATAAGTTGGAGAAGTAGGGTCATTTGTTCTGTATCCCAAAGCTCCCTCATATCCTGTAAGGGCCAGAATTCCCTTAGCTCCCTTATATGAAAAATCAGGATGCTCTTCTACAAATTCATCTAGGATGGGAACTATATCAAATGGTCCCTGGACCACACTTCCATCTTCTAAAATCATCTCACAAGTTGGCTTACCATCCTCTCCAATGACTATTCTAGAGGCAAACCCGTCACCTTCCATATAATCATAATAGTTGACATCATCCTGAGATAATACAAATGGCTTCTTTCCCTCAGGAAGATATATCTCGCCAGGAACAAACTTAGTATTGCCATCTTCATCAGTAATCTGCTTTGCAAGATCATGGACGCTGACAAGTACATACCCATCCTCATACATAGCCTGCATCATCTTCTTAAACTCATATACAGTAGTCATATACATGTTATATCCTACTGAATCATAGTCCCCATCAAAGGCCTTGCTGTTATCTGCAATCAAGGAGTGAAAGAAAATATGGTTAAACTCTGTAACAGACCTATAGGATCCTCCATATAAAAGTAAACTATCCTTTTCTGCCTCCAAGTCTTCAATTGCTTTTAATAGGGCAGGATAAACCTCATAACCGCCCTCCTTGCCCTGATAGGTCTTAATAAGATCTATTGCACCATCATAGTCATAGCTTAAGGTCAGCTTATTTGCCTCTTCAATTATGGCCTCCCTCTCCGCCATTTCCTGCTTTATTCTCTCCTGCTCCTTAAGAGCCTCTTCCTGCTCTGGTGTAAGCTTTTCTCCCTTATTATCTTTGTTATCATTGTCCACATTTTTTTCATCTTGTTTTCCCCCAAGATGCTTATTAGGATCATCACTTTTCCTGTTACTTCTTGTTATAAAATAAAAGGACCCTGCTAATATAACAAGCAGCAAAACTTCAAATAAAAGGATTAAGCCTAGTCTTTTTGGAGACCTCTTTTTTCGTCTTCTTGATCTATTTGATCTATACCTATCTGCCATACTATACCTTCTTTCCTATAATTATTATTGCATTTTTTAATAAAATCATGCTGTTTTTATCTAGTTATGGCGTTTTAGTTAAATTATAACACATAAATATGGCAATATCTTTACAAAATATATGTTTTTTAAAGTTTTTTCATGCTATTTGATTTTATCAAAATAAAAGTAAAAAGAAGCTACCGGGGCAGCCTCTTAATACAAGTTATTTATTAGATAAATACTTTTCAATATCATTAATAGCCTCTTCCTCATCAGAGCCATCCGCTGTTACAAATACCTTTGCTCCGGGTGCAAGACCAAGGCTCATCATACCCATAATACTTTTTGCATTTATTTTCTTCTCGTCACTTTCTACATAAATGCTACATTCATACTGACTTGCTACTTGAACTAGTAATGCAACAGGTCTAGCCTCCAAGCCATTTGGAATATTAATTACTATTTCCTTCCTTATCATTAATGTTTTCCTCCTTATGTTCACGAAAATATTCAGCCATCATGCTTAATTTTCGTAATCTATGATTAACACCGGATTTACCGATTGGCGGTAACAACATTGTACCTAGCTCCTTCAATGAAGCCTCTGGATGTTCAATTCTTAACTTTGCTATTTCATAAAGTCCCTTATCTAAATTTCCAAACCCAACATTATCTCTAATAAATAATATATCTTCAATATGCTTAGATGCTGCAGTAACGGTTTTTGTTATATTGGCCGCCTCACAATTGACTTGACGATTCACTTGGTTACGCATTTCCTTAAGAATACGTACATTCTCCAAGTTCATTAAAGATACATGAGCTTCCATAACATTAAGTATATCTACGATTTGTGAGCCTTCCTTAAGATAGACAACATAATATTTTTTTCTCTTTACAATCTTTGCATCAAGATAAAAGGAAGATATCATCTCTGAAAGTAACTCTGCCTTTTCTTCATCCTCAGTGACAAATTCCAAATGATATGACTTTTTTGGATTACTCATGGAGCCCGACCTAAGAAAGGCACCCCGAATAAAGGCTCTCTTACAGCAGGCACTCCTAGTCACAATTTGATCAGGATGTCCGATTCTGCCATCTGTAATTATCTGCTTAGTCGCCTGCAGAATATTTAATACCATATCCTTATCTTTAACAATAAGTATATATATTTGATTGTCCTTACTATTAATATTACGCCTAACTAAAACATCAATATTTATATTAAATGTTTTTCTCATTAATGTAAAGTACTTTCTTGCTAACCCTATGGTTTCCGTCTGAAGCCTTAGAAATAAATGGTTCTTACTTTCTATTACTTCTGCGCCATATGCCAAAATAGCAGCTAACTCAGCAATCCTACAATGCCTTGCTTGATTGATTTGCAGGGCCAGCTCATCTTTTACATTTTTTGAAAATGACATTCGCATCAGCACCTTTTTTACTAATCTTTATTAATATCCCTATGCTCCGTCTTTATCCCATAGCCTAGGCCCGCTACTCTTTTAGCCAATTCTTTGGCAATTGTTACAGACCGATGCTTTCCGCCTGTACAACCAATACTAACTACCAGCTGATTTTTCCCCTCTGATATATATTGTGGAATCAAGAAAATAAGCATGTCCTCTAATTTATCTATAAAAAGCAAGCTTTCTTCAGCTTTCATAACAAAGTCATTTACCGCAGAATTCATACCTGTCATTGCCTTTAATTCTGGAACATAATATGGATTTGGTAGAAACCTTACATCAAACACTAAATCAGAATCTGATGGTATTCCATACTTAAAACCAAAGGACAAGAACATGACCATAAAGTTATTAAAATTCTTATCCTCTACATATATCTTGTCAATCTGGCTCTTCAGCTCTCGAATAAGCAAATGACTGGTATCTATAATAAGGTCTGCCCTTTTACGAAGAAATTCCAGCCTTTCCCTTTCCATCTCTATACCCTTATCCACTCTTCCTTCTTGGAAAAGAGGATGAAGTCGCCTTGTCTCCTTATATCTCTTAACAAGTACATCTGTTGAACAATCCAAAAACAGAATTTCATAGGTATAGCCAACCCTCTTCATATCATTTAGAACAGAGTCAAGCTCATCTAGGGATTGTCCACTTCTAATATCCAGACCTAATGCTACCTTGTCATTGTTTCCCTGCATAATTAGCTTTACGAATTTTTTGACAAGCTGAATTGGCAGATTGTCTACACAGAAAAACCCCGTATCCTCGAGCATCTTTAGTACGGAGCTTTTTCCAGCTCCGGACATGCCAGTTACTATAACAAATCTCATATAATTTCGGCCTTTCTTTAGCTTATGTCAAATGTTCCCAAAAATTTAACCTCAGGCTCAAGCCTCACACCGAACTTATCTTCTACAATCCGTATAACCTCTTTAATCAAGGTCATAAAGTCCATGGCTGTGGCATTGTTCTTATTTATTAAAAATCCGCAGTGTTTCTCAGACACCGCAGCACCACCTATCTGATATCCCTTTAATCCTGCATCGGCAATAAGCTTGCCTGCAAAGTATCCTTCTGGTCGCTTAAATGTGCTTCCTGCACTATACTTATCAAGAGGTTGCTTTGAAACTCTTTTAGAATTTAAGTCATGAATCTTATCTAAAATCTCCTGCCTATCCCCCTTGACAAATTTCATAGTCGCTTCCAAAAGACATAGGTTTTTACTTTGTAATATACTAGTTCGATATCCTAGCTGCAAATCCTCATTATCTAAGGTATGGACATTTCCATCTTGGTCAATTACAGTAGCTGTAAGCAAAACCTGCTTGATTTCGCCTCCATATGCTCCTGCATTCATAGTAACCGCGCCACCTAGTGTTCCTGGTATGCCTGCAGCAAACTCAAATCCAGCCAAGTCATTCCTTGCTATAACACTTGATAGTTTTGACATAAGTACTCCTGCCTGTGCACGGACAATACCATCCTCATCCAAGCTAATACTAGAGAATTGTTCACAAAGCTTTACTATCAATCCTCTATAACCCAGATCAGATACCAAAAGATTACTGCCATTACCCATAATATAATAGGGCATATCATGATTTTTACATAGTAAAACTACTTTCTTTATCTCATCTATGGATGAGGGCATAACCATATAATCTACCTCTCCTCCAATACGAAGGGATGTATGTTTTGACATTGGTTCCTTAAGCTTTATTTGCTTGGTCCCAATTATTTTATTCAATTCGCATAAGAATAAATCCTCCAATATAACCTCCATTGATATCATACAATACTTCTAGACCTTATTCAACTATCAGACATTTTATGATAGAACAAGTCTGGCACATCCATATATTCCTGCGTCATTACCCAAGGAAGCAATTAGAAACTTCCTATCCTTTAGCGCATTCATAACATTAGGAACATAATGCTTCATAGTATAGTCGACCAATATTTGACCAGCTTTAGAAACTCCGCCACCTAAAACAAATGCCTCAGGATCCACCACCTGTGCTACATGAGCAAGTGCAAGGCCAAGATAAGAGCAAGCCTGATCTACAACTTCTAAGGCTAGGTCATCTCCCTTTTTAGCCATGTCAAATACATCTCTGGCTGATAGAGAATCCAAGCTACGGAGTTCTGACTCCTTAGAGCTTTGCTTTAGAGCCTTCTTTGCAAGCCTAACAATTCCTGTTGCTGATGAATACTGTTCAAGGCATCCCTTCTTACCACAGCCACAGGTCTCTTCTTCATTAATACCTACTGGTAGGTGTCCAATCTCTCCACCTGCACCACCACTTCCTGCTACTATCCTTCCGTTGTGAATAACTCCTCCACCAACTCCAGTTCCCAAAGTTACAAGAACCATATTATTAAAGCCTTTGCCACTTCCCTTCCACTGCTCACCAAGGGCTGCCACATTGGCATCATTACCGGCCTTTACCTTCAAGCCTGTCATCTCAGACATTTCCTCTTCTATATTAAAATATCCCAAACCAAGATTAGGAAGCTCCAGCACATCCCCGTTATCCTTAACAGGTCCAGGTATGCCTACTCCAATTCCTATAATTTGAGCTTTAGTAAGGCCCTTTTCTTTGATTTTACTATCAATTAGATTAGCTGCATCTTTTAAAACATCCTTGCCCTTATCAGTTCTTACTGTAGGAACCACCCATTTATCTAATAATTCTCCTTCAGAACTAAATAATCCGGCCTTAATACCAGTCCCTCCAATATCTACTCCAAAGCAATACTGTTCCATATCTTCCTCCGCTGTACCTATAGACTTACTGATCTATGTTTTTTTGTATTTTATTAGTTACCCGTTTATATAATTCCTGAGCAGCATTATATCCCATCTTTTTCTGTCTGTGATTAACTGCTGCCGATTCACAAATAACTGCCAGGTTTCTACCTGGACGTATAGGTATAGAATGACATACTACCTGATTACCTAAGAATTCAATATATTGCTCATCAAGACCAAATCTGTCGTAATTCTTGTCCTTACTCCATTCCTCAAGCTTAATTACCAAATCTATAGCCTGTGTATTCTTAACACTTTCTACACCAAATAGGGTCTTTACGTCTATTATTCCTATGCCACGGACCTCGATAAAATGTCTTGTAATATCAGGAGAGGTACCAATCAAGGTCTCATCGCTGACTTTTTTTATCTCTACAACATCATCAGAAACAAGACGATGGCCACGCTTAATCAACTCCAATGCAGCCTCGCTTTTTCCTATACCACTTTCACCTGTTATTAAAATACCCTCACCATATACATCAACCAGGCCACCGTGAATAGATATCCTAGGTGCAAGTTCCACATTCAACCATCTAATAATCTCAGCCATAAAAGCTGATGTGGTTTTTGATGATCTTAAAATCGGAACCCCTTTTTCTTCAGCTATTTTTATCAAATCTTCATCAATTTCAAGGTTTCTACAAAAAATTATACAAGGAACCCTGCAGTCCATAAGCTTACTAATAATATCTATGCGTCTTTCCTTGCTTACATTCTTCATATAGGCATGTTCAACATGGCCAATAATCTGTACACGCTCAGAATCAAAATAATAATAAAACCCCGCCAGCTGTAAAGCCGGTCTATTCACATCTGGTTGCGACACCTTAATCTTCTTAATATCGATACTAGGCGTACAGTTCTCCAAATTCATCTTTTCTATTATCTGAACCAAATCAACTGTATACACTCTTTATCCTCTCTTTCTAATAAGTATAGGTTAGTATACTCGCCAACTATAGATGGGAGCATGTACATAATAAGATTTATCCCTAACATTCTATCATAACTTACAGCTTAATGTAAATCCTCTTTAGCCACAATAAAACCATAGTGTTTTAAGTGGTCCATTCATTCAGAATAGTTCATTATAGAATTATAGTATTAATTGGTTTTTGTTTTATTAAAAAAATCATAAACAGCAGTGGCGGCTATCTTATTCATGGAAGGAACCCTCTCAAGTTCCTCTATACTGGCCGCTTTTATATCATCTATAGACTGAAAATGCTTCATGAGCGCTCTTCTTCTGGCTGGACCTATTCCTTTAATATCATCAAGTATAGAATGTACCTGTCTTTTTTTACGTAGACTTCTATGATATTCTATGGCAAACCGATGAGTCTCATCTTGAATCCTTGTAATTAGCTTAAATAACTCACTGGATTTATCAATAGGAAGCTCCCTGTTTCGAAAATAAATTCCTCTAGTACGGTGGTTATCGTCCTTAACCATACCACAAACCTCAATATCAAGTTGTAGATCTTCCAACACCTGCAAAGCTACATTAACCTGACCCTTGCCACCATCCATTAAAATCAAATCAGGGTATTTGGTAAAACTCCCAAAGTCTTTATCAAGCTTTTTCTCCTTCAACTCTTCCAGTTCTCGCATGCCGTGGGTAAACCTTCTCATCAGCATCTCATGCATAGCTCCATAATCGTCTGGTCCCTGAACGGTTCTTATCTTGAATTTTCTATAATCAGACTTCTTAGGTCTTCCTTGTTCAAATACCACCATAGAACCAACTGTCTGAAAACCTGAAGTATTAGATATGTCAAAGGATTCTATCCTGGATATAGTCGGTATATCAAGATATTCAGCCAGTTCCTTAAGAGCTCCACTTGTCCTTGCCTCTTCTCTTTGTAGCTTATCGGCATCCTTATTAAGTATAAGTAGGGCGTTTTTCTTAGCCAACTCTACAAGCCTTTCCTTATCCCCCTTTTTGGGTACCCTTAGGTAGACCTTTTGCCCTCTTTTATTACTTAACCACTGACTTAGGACTTCTTCATCCTCAGGCTCTTCCTCCAAAAAGATCTCCTTAGGTATATAAGGAGTACCTGCATAAAACTGCTTAATAAAGCTAGATATAATAAGACTGTTAGACTCCTCCTCCACACCGGTAAGGTAAAAATGATCTCTTCCTATAAGCTTTCCGCCACGAATAAAGAAGGTCTGAACTACCGCCTCATCTTCTTTCTTGGCAAATGCAATAATATCCCGGTCAGTTTGATCTGTATTAGTGATTTTTTGCTTGTTCATAATATGTCTAACAGAAGTTAATAAGTCTCTCACAGTAGCAGCTTTCTCAAACTCTAGCTTCTTGGCTGCCTCCTCCATTCTCTCCTCAAGTAGCTTAACTACCAGACCATAATTACCACTTAAAAATTGTATGGCTTGGTCAATATTAGCTCCATACTCCTCCTTTGAGATAAAACCCTGGCAGGGTGCATCACATTGTCCCATATAGTAATAAAGGCATGGCCTTTCTTTTCCTATATCCTTAGGTAGATTTCTATTACAAGTCCTTATCTTATATATCTTCCTAAGAAGTTCTAGTATATCCTTTACTGCAGTTGTGCTGGTATAGGGGCCAAAGTATTTGGATTTGTCCCTCTTCATCTCTCTGGCAAAAAGTACTCTAGGATAGGCTTCATGACTAGTAACTCGAATATAGGGATATGACTTGTCATCCATTAGCATGGTATTATACCTGGGCCTATGCTCCTTAATTAGGTTACACTCTAG
>JAAYRC010000044.1 GCA_012518975.1 Clostridiales bacterium | reverse complement strand
TCTTCCATATCAGTTATACCATCACCATCAGTATCAAGCATTTCATAATAATCCTCTGAGTTATCGAATAGAAGTGCTGTAACTCGGTCAATTGATTCTGATCCCTCATAATTTTTTACAAGGGTAAACTCTTTGGATATGTGATGCTTTTTGTAACGAGCCTCCAACTTATATGTACCAAATCCATTAAGCTGTGTCGAAAGCTCTATACCAGTTTTGACAGGTTTATCATTTATAAAAACTTCTAATTTTTCTTCGTCAAAAAACAAATCCTTAACCTTAAGATTAATGGATAATCCATGGGTATCAGATACATACACCTCTCCTTCAATATTCTCTAGTTCCTTATCCCACATTATCGATGTCCTTGTCATAAGCACTCCGATAAAAATAAAAGCAACTAGAATAGACGATATAATTATTATCTTCTTTTTCATAGTAACCTCCATATAAATTCACATTTAGTCCTATCTTAATACATTTAAATGCTTGTTTCAAATGCTTTGTGTTAAGTATTACATTAAACTTGCATTAAATGTGTGCAAAATTTTTTTAAAAATGAATTTATCTCAATCACTATATATAAAAACCTAGCTCGAGTTAATATCTCTAACCAGGTTTTTTGAATACATATTAAAAGTAAGATGTCTTAACGTTCAGCAGTAAAGAATGCTTCCATCAATCGAATTAAACTATCTAAATCTTTTGCTCCCATTGTTTCCACAGCAGAATGCATAGCCAGAAGAGGTACTCCTATATCAACAGTCCTGGCTGGCAACTGTGTTGATATAACTGGCCCCATGGTGCCACCTGCAGTTGCATCTGACCGGTTGACAAACTTCTGGTAAGGAATTTTATATTCCTCACATAACTGCTGAAGAATTGCAATTGCTCCAGTATCATATGCATATCGCTGGGCTGTATCTATCTTAAAAGCAATGCCTTTATTAAGCTCTGCCGTGTTGGTTGGATCAAATTTTGTCCCATAATTGGGATGATAAGCTTGTGCTACATCTACGGAAAGAATTAAGCTTCTATGGACCGCTTCATATAACTCCATTCGACTCTTTCCTAAGGTTTGAAATATCTTTTCAAGCAACATGGTAATAAATAAAGATGCACTTCCCTGCTTTGTTCGATTTCCAATCTCCTCATTATCAAACAGGCAAATCATATGGATGTCATTATCATTTACTTGGCTGATAATCCCTTGAATCAGGGCATACACAGAAGATAGGTCATCCAGCCTCGGTGCACAGATAAATTCATCCGAAGCACCAACTGTGCAAGCTTTATCCAAATTATAGATAAATAAATCATAATCCAGAATATCATCCGCTGAAACATCCAAATGCCTAGCCAAATGATTTTTAAAGTAATTATGTATATCTTCATCTGCCGTACCCATTATAGGAAGCACATCCTTCTGCTTATTTATCTCCACACCATAATTCACTTTCCGGTTGAGATGAATTGCAAGATTAGGTATGACCATCAAAGGCTTCTTAATATCAACCAACACTTCTTTTGGTTTGAAAAGATGCTGGCTCCTTAGTGATACCTTTCCGGATACCGATAATGGTCGGTCAAACCAACTAGATAGGACCATTCCTCCATAGCTTTCTGTATTCAGTCTAATATAGCCCTTTTCTCTCATCTCTGGATTTGGTTTTATTCGAAAGGATGGAAAATCCGTATGGGCAGCGGCTATCCGCAGAATCATATCCTCACTAAGCGACTTACCTAGCCTAAAAGCAAATAGAGCTGTATCGTATAATTTTATATAGTAGGAACCTGCCTTTTGTAAATTCCAAGGTTCTTCAAAGGATAAACACTTAAAGCCTGCTCTGTCCAGAATCTCACTAGTATTCTTTACTACATAAAATGGTGATGTTGAGTTGTCTAAAAATTTATAGAATTTTTCTGTCTGAATCATCGTTTCCTCCAATGTAAAAAATATATATGCTTACTAATTAGCCTATCATATAATATTTGCGATGATTTGACAACTTCTATATCCAGATACCATGTTTTTAACAATAGCTACAATTATTTATGATTATCTCCTACTATAACACTTAATAAATCATCACCTGCTTTTACTCTATCGCCCTTTCTCATATATATTTTATCAATCTTGCCTGTAAATTTTGAATATATCTCACTTTCCATCTTCATGGATTCCAGAACTATAATCGGGGATCCCTCTTTAATAAAATCTCCCTCTTCTACCAATATATCAACTATTCTTCCTGGCATATTTAATTTCTGTATCATAGGTCCATAATTATTTGCATTATCGTTAAAAAAATTAAGATCAGGAATATCATCTACATCATAAATTTTATTATCATCTATAGTTGTACTTACCTCATTACAGCTTTGTACATAAGAAGAATCAGATATTTTAACTATGTATTTTTTCTTATTTAACTCTATTACATACTCCATATAACCTATCTCCTATCTCATCACATATATTTCATCTAAATCAATATTAGAAACTGGTTTATCTAAGTAATTGGACATAATTGCTATTAGTACAGCTTTTAATTTATCCTCAACGTCAATCTTTTTATATTTTTTTACGCTTTCCACTTGTTCAACCTTTTTAACTTTATATATGCCTAAATATAAGTTATCACTGTCCCTTTTCTTAATAAACTCTCTAGTCAATTCAGGAAATAATATTAATGACAACAAATCACTTCTACCATAATTCTTATCTGCGTATTTTTCCTTTGTTAACTTATATTGTGGCTCCATTTCTTTCGATAATCTTTTATTAGCAAATTCCTTTTGTCCAACCAGCCTTATCATAAGTTCTTCGTTTACCTTTCCAGGAGGCCTACCATATTCACCCAGAAAGTAATTATGTGTTTCCTTTATAACAGTTTGATATCTTTTACCAGTTAATACATTCATTATTGATTGTGTTCCGACCATCTGACTTATCGGAGTAACTAAAGGTGGAAAACCTAGGTCTTTTCTCACTTGTGGTATTTCTTCTAATACCTCATCAAACCGGTCTAATATATCTTCATTTTTCATCTGAGATATCAAATTCGAATACATTCCTCCAGGAATTTGATCTATAAGTGTAGTCGGAATACATTCTAACACTCGAGTATCAAGAATCCCAGAATCTATAAAATCCTTTTTTACCTTCGAAAAATGCTCATTTATTTCTTTTACCACTTGAGTATTAACATGACACTCATTATGGTGATCCTGAATCACCTTTATCATTACCTCTGTTGCTGGCTGGGATGTACCTCCAGAAAAACTAGAAACCGCAGTATCTATAACATCAACACCAGCCTCTATAGCCTTTAAATATGACATGTATGCCATACCAGTTGTGCAATGAGAGTGTAAGACGATTGGTAGCTTCACAGTACTTTTTAGCCTACTTATCAATTCAAATGCAATATCAGGTGTCAAAATACCAGACATATCTTTTATACAAATTGAACTTGCACCTATACTCTCCATACTTTTTGCCAAAGAAAGGTAACCATCAATATCATGAACTGGACTAACTGTATATGAAATAGCACATGAAGGCTCTGCCCCACACCTTAGCGTCTCTTCTACTGCGACTTCAATATTTTTAATATCATTTAAGGCATCAAAGATTCTAATAATATCGATACCTTTTTCAACAGAATTAAAGATAAATTTCCGAACTACATCATCTGAATAATGCCTATAGCCTAATAAGCTTTGTCCCCTTAATAGCATTTGCAATTTACTATTAGGCATATGCTTACGAATTATCTTCAATCGCTCCCATGGGTCCTCATTTAAATATCTTAGGCAAGAGTCAAATACCGCTCCTCCCCAACATTCGATTGAATAGTAACCTGCCTTATCCATACGATTTAGGATAGGTTCAAAACTATCAAGAGGCATGCGTGTAGCAACTAATGATTGATTTGCATCTCTTAAAATCGTCTCAGTAATACCTATTTTCATTATTTATTCCTTCCCTCCGCTTAACAAAAAGATAATATTAGCATCAGTTTTAGTAGTACAATTTTTATAAGTACCTACCCAGATTCTCTTAATATGTAAATCGCTATAACAAAATCACATTATAATGGTATGTTACTATGTTTTTTCTTTGGCCTCGTATAATCATTTTTATTGCTTAAGCTTATAAGATCATCGAAAATCCGCCTTCTTGTATTACTAGGATTAATAAGCTCATCCACATAACCTTCTTTAACTGCAATATCAGCATTTAGATACTTCCTTGAATACTCGTCCACCTTTTCCTTAATAAAAATATCCTTGTCATTCTCACACATACTAGCGGACTCTTTCTTATAGATTACTGATACTGCACTTTCAGGCCCCATTACAGCAATTTCTGCATTTGGCCAAGCATAGACAAAATCACTTCCTAAATGCCTGCTTCCCATAGCAATATAAGCTCCCCCATATGCTTTTCTAATAATTACTGTTACTTTAGGAACAGTAGCCTCAGAATATGCAAATAGCAATTTAGCTCCGTGACGTATTATCCCTTGATGTTCTTGATCTATACCGGGTAAATAACCTGGCGTATCTACTAAAGTGACAATTGGAATATTGAATGCATCACAAAATCTTACAAACCTTGCAGCCTTGTCACTTGAATCACAGTCAATGCTACCGGAATTTACACAGGGTTGATTGGATACTATTCCAATTGTAATATTACTAAGTTTTGCAAAACCTGTAACCATATTTGTGGCAAATTCCCTATGTACTTCAATGAAGCTTCCCTCATCTACAATCTTATTAATCAACCCAATCATATCATAAACTTTTCTAGAATCATTGGGAACGAATTCATGGATGTCTATGACAGTATTATCAAAGTAAGTCAGAGAGCTACAATCAAGTTTTTGAGTATAGGATGAAGGTAATATGTCTAATAGTTGTCGTACTGAACTAAAACATTCTTTTTCCCTTTCAAACCTAAAATGGGCTACACCTGATGATATGCTATGTACACTTGCAGAACCCAATTCTTGCAAGCTACATTCCTCACCCGTAACACTTTTTACAACATCGGCACCAGTAATAAACATGCAACCAATGTTATCAACAACAAACACAAAGTCTGTAATAGCTGGCGAATATGCCGCAGCACCAGCACATGGTCCCACTACAACTGAAATTTGCGGGATTACTCCAGAAGCTAAAGTATTAAAATACATCATCTCACCACAACCAGCTAATGCATTAATCCCCTCATCAATTCTCGCTCCACCTGAGTCAAAAATACCAACGATTGGACATCTGGATTTAATTGCCATTTCAATTAGATGAGCAATCTTCTTTGCATGTCGTAAGCCCAGCGTTCCTCCTTTTATACTAAAATCTTGCGAAAAAACATATATAGGCTTTCCACAAACCTTACCAGTTCCTGTGATTACTCCATCATATTCAATTATTTCATCCGAAGAATCATATCCATAATTTAGGATACCTGAACCAATTTCTCTGAAGCTGCCCTTATCTAACAATAAAATGATTCTTTCTATAGCATGATACTTACCTTTCAAATGTTGTTTTTCAATATTATATTTCTTCACTTCGCACTCCTATCATTACAAACATAATATAAGCTCCAATTTCTTGTTTAATAATTTTCGCAGATATTTGGTGTATTTTCCTAACTATACCATATAATGTAATTTATGAAAACATTAAAATACAAATTTTTTAAAATTTTTGTCTATATTTCTATTTTTACACATAAACATCCATGTTTTCTGAACTTTTAGTACTTTTATGTTCTATTTCCATTTTTTATTTTTGAATACTGTTAAAAACAAACAAATAAATAAGTCGACATGCATTGACAAATTTTATAAATTATGCTATATCTATTATTTTATAAAATTTAATAAAAATTTTATAATTAGAATAATCAGTTAACTTAAAGTATTTTTAGTCAATAAAATATTTTTGGCAAAGTAGGTGAAAGCCTATGACGCAAAGCTATAGGGTCTAAATGTTTTTCATATGACAGCCAGTTGCATTTATATTAGGCGGTCATACTCTGCCTTTTTTTATTGTTATTTTTAAATCTTATATTTTGAAGCATGTTGACTATAAAAATATTGTTTTTAGGAGATACATTAAAATGCAAGAACATAACACCAACTAGGCCAACAGCAGGTCTTATAAATATTACCTATTAAGCAAATTGTATGTTATGAGTAAAGTGCTTTGGCATAAAACCACATTAGGCAATTGCAAAACTTACGAAATCCTTGTTTCTTGTGCAAGTTTAGCAAACCACTGCAGGCACGCTTTCGCTACCTTCGCCTCGTAGCGGTACATAAGCTGCCAAAGTACGGCAGCTAAGTACCGACGGTCTCAGAGTACCTGCTTGTGGTCCTTGCCAAACTTGCACTAGCTCATAAAGAAAGTACCGTTTCGCAAACGCCTATAAAACCACATCAATGAAAGGAGATGAAAGCGTATGGCTGAAAATATGAATGAAACTCTTGAAGATACCCAAAAAGGTAGATACCTAACCTTTACACTGGATAAAGAGAATTACGGTATTGCAATAAAACATGTTACTGAAATTATTGGAATGCAGACAATTACTAATGTTCCAGAGCTACCAGATTACATAAAAGGTATTATAAATTTAAGAGGTAAAATCATCCCTGTAATGGATGTAAGACTTAGGTTCAAAAAAGAAGCAAAAGAATATAATGACAGAACTTGTGTTATTGTAGTCGATATCAATGAATTACCCATTGGCTTAATTGTTGATAGCGTTTCGGAAGTACTTACAATACCGGATCAGGATATCGTGGATCCTCCACAGATGAACATCAACAACAGATATGTTAATAAGATTGGAAAAACTGGAACTGAAGTAAAACTTTTACTAGACTGCGAAAAATTACTCTCAGAAAATGAATATGATGCTTTAAATGAAACTATATAATCATAAGGAGAAGGTAAAATATGAAATGGTATTATAACTTAAAAATTGGTACAAAATTAATATTAGGGTTTATTGTAGTTGCATTATTAGCAGGCATAATTGGTTTTTATGGTATTACCAATATGAATATAATAAAAAATAATACAACAATAATTTACGATAATGTGACCGTGCCCTTGGAGCAATTAGCTAATATCTCTATCACCTTTCAAAGACAAAGAGTCATAACTCGAGATATTGTTCTTTATTCTAATCTAGAAGATAGGCAATATAGGGCTGACGTAATTAAAGATTATGATCAGACTATAGAGGAACTTGTAAATTCCTATGAAAAAACGATTGTGGATAATGCAGGTCATCAACTATTAAATATATTAAATCAGATATAACAGGAAATGCCTTGAAGGTATTTATTGAAAGGATAACAACAAATCATACATTTTTTATGAGAGAAGTAGACCATTTTAATTTTTTTAGAGAAAAAGTACTACCATATCTATGTAAAGTAGTAAGAAATAAAGACTTAAGAATATGGAGTGCTGGGTGTTCTTCAGGAGAAGAGCCATATACCCTAGCTATGATTATTGATGAATATTTTGGTAATCAAAAGATATGGTGGGATTCACAGATACTGGCTACAGATATTTCAAATAAAGTACTTAATAAAGCAGTACAGGGCGTTTATTCTAACGCTGCTTTAGAATCCTTACCATCACTTTGGAAGTTAAATTACTTAAATAAAATAGATAAGGATAAATATGAGTTTAAGGATAACATAAAGAAGGAAGTTATCTTTAGAAAATTCAATCTTATGGAAGAAAGATTTCCATTTAAGAATAAATTTCACGTTATATTTTGCAGAAATGTAATGATATATTTTGATGAGCAAACAAAAATAGACCTAATCAATAAGTTTTATGATAGTCTAGAACTTGGGGGATACTTATTCATTGGACACTCAGAATCCTTTGCTCGAAACGAGACAAAATTTCAATATATAGCACCAGCTATTTACAGAAAGATATAGCCAAGTCAGGCATTTTAAATACCCTATATCATTATCATGCATTGTTAATGTCATATATATTTTTGGCAATTATCCCTCATACTAGCTGATGCTATTTTGTTCATATCCTTTCCTCATTACTTCTATTTATTAATTGAAACAAATCCTCTAACTTAATTATATTAATAATAACTTCTTCCTTGCTACTACACACTGACAGGTAATAGTCTGTGTCAAACAGATAGCTTTTTAATCTCAAGCCATTTTGGATTTTGCCATTTTCACTAGTTACTACACCATCTAAAGCATTTACAGAAAATGAATCCAGTCTAGTTGAAAGTCCTGTTCCAAGATATTTGATGTAACTCTCCTTAAGAGTCCAAATCTGTGTAAATCTTTTCGACCGCTCCTCACCTGTAGCCGTATAAATAAAGTCTTTTTCTTCTTCTGTAAAAAATTTATCAGCAATATCGTCTTTTCCAGTCTGAATTTCCTCGATATCTATTCCAACTTCAGTGCTACCATATACAATTACTACCCACTTTCCAGAATGAGATATATTGTATGAAAAATCATGAATATGATTTATGAAGGGTTTTCCATATTCATTGTAGTCAATGACCATCTTTACCACTTGACCAGTTGCCTGAAACAGACTATATTGAAGTAACAATTCTGCACAAACACTTCTTTTGGAATCATTAATAAAATGAAAACGATCTGCCCTTTTACGTCTTTCTTCCGAAACAGCATTTCTAAGTAGCTGATAGTTATCATTATTAATATCTGTTATATTTATACAATTAATAACCAGCATATTCTACCTCTTAACTATAGCTAATGAAGTGTTGAATCAATAGATTTTATAGAATGCTGATTCAACCACTAATTCATCCTTACGCAACAAAGCACACTCCCGTTCATGTATAAATTTTCCATCTTTGTATTGCAAACTCATGATAAGACTGATTGATAAATGATTGAAACTATAGGCAAATTTATTATTATCATCAATATTATTAATCGAGTTCTCAATAACCTTTATGACATCTTCCTTAGTTCTTATAGAATAACTTTCATGATCGCCGCACTCCATAAATTCATCGTATAGTGCTTGGTGTTTTTGTCTATTAATGTTAATGGAAATAATATCATCTAGGCAATTGATAATGTTTTCACCATACAGGTATCCAACTAATAATTCTTCTATTTGATTTGGTGTACATATGATGAAGAGCCATGGTTTTTAATTAATAATAAGTTCCAAATTAACTTCCCTATTAATATAAATGTCCTCATAATATGACTTTCCCTTAAAACACTTCCCTACTCTCTTACTTATTATTGGCATATTATCATTCATCATGGTTTGTTAATCCTCCAACAATAAATCTCGTGGTGAAATAGAATCAACTTTACTTGCAGGTATATTAGATGCTAAAACTACAAAAGTTAAATATACAGCTGAAAGCAACAAATAATCTTTTATTGTAAGGGAGTATGGACATTCAGATACTCCAATGGAGTAATACACCATATTCATAATATCGATACCAATTGTATTGATAAGTAATGCTCCAATTAAGATTCCTATCATACTGGCAAAGAAAACAGGTGTTATTAAAATGGTCCGCTTCTGTATGGGGGAGAAGCCTACTACACTAAGGGTTCCAAAGACTTTCTTTTGCCTAATGATATTAAGCAATATAACATTAAATAGCACGATTAATAAAATAGCCCATAATATAAGGTTAACAATAATAATCGAAAAATTCACACCTGATAATACAGCTGTTGTAGCCTTATTAATTTCATTTGCATAAGCAAATCCAGTCGTAAGCCAAATCTCTCCTTTTTGTGGTTCATTGACTCCTTCAATAACAGCATATTTATCTTGATTAACATATTCCTCATATACTGAAATTGCAATGTTTGAAGTTATTTTTTTCTCACCAATATATACAATTCCACTATAATGATGATATGGGAATACTATTACACTTGCTCCCTCAACCTGTTCCCAATGGTATTGTGCCAACTCCATACTTTGATATGTAGAGTTTGAATATATATATGCATCTGATGTATTTAATTCATCTGTTACCCTATCGTATAAATCAC
>JAAYRC010000240.1 GCA_012518975.1 Clostridiales bacterium | reverse complement strand
TTCAGGAATATATCTATACCACTTCTTAAAGAATAGTATTCTCGAAATAAGTCTACTGCTTTATAAACGATATTTCTTTGGTCCGTTGGAAGATAGTATAGATTTGATTGTATAGTTAAGGACTGAAACTTGGTTTTTCTTATATTAATTGTATCGTGTAAATTGACGGTTTGCATGATCATACTTACATCATGGTAGCCATCAGGGCGTTTTCTTAATACATCCAAGCCAAGATTGATTTTTGCATAGGCTTTTACAGTTATGGAATTCATCATTACCTCCTGATTCCTTTTACCATTTATGTATAGAAGTACTTGCATTAGGATAAAGGTATTTTATCACAAGCTTCATGCCTTTACAAATATATTCCTAGCTAAAAAGCTTTTTTATTTTCTTTAAGAGCTTGAATTTTATTTTAACAGGTGGCTTTTTACACTTTAGTGATTCAAACTCCTCCTCTGTCAAAAGTCGCTCTAACTTTTCCTTAGAATCCTCATCTACAATACTATAGGTTTCATCAACAAAGCACAAGGGTGGAAACATTACACACCACCAGTTCATTCCTTGGGCATCTCCGATCTTAACTTGTAGAGCCTGATAGTTACCTGGTGGAAGGGAATAGTCTCCATATATCTTCATGGGAAAATATGAGTTTGAAAGAGAGGCTGTAACAGAATATGTATAGCCCTCATCTTCTATGACCTTGTATGCCAGCTCCTGAATAAATGGTAAGTTTTCAGATATTATATCTTGGGCCTCTTCAAGAGTGTCTGCATCCTTTAGATATGGACTTAAAGCTTTTACTAAGGCATCCTTTACCTGATATTTGAGTTCTTGGTCTTCATCACTATTGCTATTTGCAATCACATGAAATCGTATGATTTCTTTAGCAATCCCCTCCTGCAGCCTTTCATTATTAGCCGCCTTTATCTGTATAGCCTGGGTTAAAATCCAGGAAGATACCAGTAATGTTATCAAAAAGATAAGTCTTATACGATTATTATCTTGATCTGATAGTAAAGGTCTATTATGTAAAGGCTTTAATTTTATTCTATTTTTAATATTCATATCCATATACCCTCCTCATTTGGCTAATATCTAAGTATTGACCTATCTTTGCTAGAATATACAGTAACCTATAGCTTTTGTATGAATAAGTTGAAATGATGAATAACCCTTGAACTTAGCTGTATTTAATAGTAAAATAAATAGATGTTATGTACAAATTAGAATATTATGTACCATTTAGATGGAGGCTTAAGCATGATTAATAATACACCAATTGGTGTATTTGATTCAGGTATAGGAGGACTTACCGTTGTAAAGGAAATCATGAATCAAATACCAGGTGAAACTATTATATATTTTGGAGATACAGCAAGACTTCCCTATGGAAGTAAATCCAAGGAAACAGTTATTACTTATACAAGGCAAATTATCAGATTTTTAATAGGCAAGGGGGTAAAGGCAATCGTAATTGCCTGTAATACCGCAAGTGCATTTGCATTAGAAACTGTTAAAGCCGAGTTTGATATACCGATTATTGGAGTTGTCAAGCCAGGAGCTAAGATGGCAGCAAAGGCTACAAGAAATGGTAGAATTGGGGTTATAGGAACCGTAGGTACTATTGAAAGCGGTATATATAGTGAATTTATGAGCCAGACAAATCCAAGAGTTAAGGTATTTGGAAAGGCATGCCCTTTGTTTGTGCCCTTGGTAGAGGAAGGACTAGTAGATGATCCAGTAACTTACGAGATGGCATCAAGGTATACTAGTGTTTTATTAGATAAAGATATTGACACCCTAGTACTTGGATGTACCCATTATCCCCTGCTTAGGAAGACCATACGAAAGGTCGTGGGAGAGGATATAGTATTAGTTAATCCAGCATATGAAACGGCCAAATCATTAGCAGAGGTTATTACTCACAAGGGACTAAGAAATGATTCTTCTCCTAAGATAGATCACAAATTTTATGTAAGTGACGGTGCAGAAAAATTCAGGCAATTTGCTAATACTATATTACCCTGTGAAGTTATGGAAACTAAGGACATTAATATTGAGGAGCTGGGTTGATATAAGGAGAAATAGGATGAGCAAAAGGGTAAAAATATTTATAGAAGGAATGTCTCGCGATGAGGAAGAAGATAGAATTATTACTAATGCAATTGGTGAATATAGGCTAATTGATGGGGTGCATATACTTAGATATAAAGAGAATGACCTTGAAAATAACAATTCTTCTGAAAATGATAAAGAGATCAATACAATAAGAATATCATCTACCTATGTTGAGATGATAAAAAGCGGAGATAATAGGACTAAGATGGTCTTTGATTTATATAAGAATACGGAATCGGTATATGATACACCCTATGGGTGCCTGCAATTTCAAATCAAGACAAGCAAGATGGTCTTGGAAGAAAAGCAGGACCAGATTGTCATGCACATGGAGTATTCCCTATCTCATAATGATAGTCATATATCAGATAACAGAATTCTAATTAAAGCAAAGGAACTATAAAACATTAATGATTATAGTTCCTTATTTCTCGGTCACAAATCCATCTTCATCGAATTTTACGTCAAAGGAGATGTCCTCCATAAACTTAAAATATGCTTTCCTGTCACTTTCATCAGTAATTAGGTAGGTATAGGTATTATCATTCATTACTGGAAGAAGCTGAACATCAGTTGTTCCATCAGGATTAATGTAAAACTTTATCAGTCCGGATTCTCTTTTTGAGGAATTAAACCAGTAGTTGCCAAGGCTATAGGCAATTGCTTTTCCTTTATAAAATTCTATTCCTTGCATAACGTGGGGATGACAGCCTATTACAAGATCTGCCCCTGCATCTATATACTTTTTTGCCATATTCTTTTGATAGTCTACAGGTTCATGGCTACGCTCTACTCCCCAATGTACATATGCAACCACAAAGTCACTGTTCTTTTTTGCTTCCTCTATAGAGCTTATAAACAGAGCTGGATCATAAGTTCCAATCATTCCGGGGCGATCATCAGTAGCGTACCAATCCATGGCATAAACAACTCGTGAGGCTGCTACATATCCAATCTTAGTATCACCTATGGTGTAGTAAACAGGTGATTTAGCACGATCCATATTATGGCCGGCCCCAACATAATCAATTCCAGCTTCCTCTAGGGTGGTAAATGTATCAAGCAGGGCGTCCTGACCATAATCTAGGGCATGATTATTTGCAAGAGATACTATATCTACACCCATTTCCTTTAAGATATCAACCCGGTCTGGGTGGGCCCTAAAGGTATAGGATTTTTCTATGATTCTATTTCCTCTTGTACTATAGGCAAATTCGTTATTTAGCATAAAAATATCTGCTTGGTTCATTTCATCAACAAGTTCCTGAGATATACCGCCAAGAATACCTTTGTTTTCTCTATCATAGCGGGCAACAGGCTTGGAGTTTTCATCAAAATTCACATCTCCGGCAAAAGCCAGTATTATGGGCTCTGCTGGCGCCTGGGTTGGGCTTGGTGTCAGTGGACTTGATGGTTCTTCTTGTTCGTCCATATCATCAATAGAAGGTGGATTATTACTTTTGTTTGAAGATGTCTTGTCCTGGCTGGAATCATTATTACTTGTTAAATTTGAATTATCAGTGACATTTTTATCTGATTCTGAACCAGCAATTATTGTGGAGTCTTCATTTCCTGATTTGTCCTTCTCTAGCTTTTTTCCCATATAGACGGAAGCTATGAGTACAAGGAGTATTACAATCATAGCAATTAATATTCTTATTAAGTTCCTATTTAAATTATTCTTCCTTCTACTCATAAAATTCTCCAATCTGAGCTTAATATCAATTGATTTAAGTATACTTTGAAGAAAAAACCCTCATACCCTATGATAATAGATTCATCTGGCTGGAGGATTTGATCTTATTGCTTATATAAATGAAGATTATTTTTTTGAGAATTTACCCTTGATCTTGCCAAAAAAAGATTTCTTGGTTTTTACCTCTAAGTTACTTCTTAAGCCCTTAACATCAGTTATATAGATACCGCTAATTACGGCCTTTACTTCCTTTTTTACAGGTATAATGTCAAACACCTTGGCATCACACATCAAAGACATAACCTTAGGTCCGATTTTTGCCTTAACAATAGGCACTTTAGTACGGCGGAGGTATTTGGGAGTTTGATCAACAACCATCTTTGGAAGGTTAGCTTCAGTTAATTTCATCTTCTTCTTATCAATGACTAGGATAGAAACAGTCTGAGAGGCTGCCTTCATCTGCTCTTCAGTTTCAGCTTGCTTTTTTTGAAGCTTACTTCCGGCAAAGTATAAGCCAACAACTATTGCGATTACAACAACGGCTACTATTATTAATACAACTACTGTGGGATTCATGTACTATGTACCTCCTAAAAATGTGTTTATTTAAAGCTTTAAAAGCTGTTTTTATCAATATTAATTGGACAAGGCTTATTGTATCATTTATTGTCCAAAAAATAAATAGGTAAAGATAAAAAGATTAGAAAACATTTCGACAAACATATGTTAATCAACTAAGGACTGATTTTTGTCCAGCATTTCTTTAATTATATTTTGTACGTAAGAGCCTAGATGTTTTTGCTGGTC
Source organism: Clostridiales bacterium (assembly GCA_012518975.1). Taxonomy (GTDB): domain Bacteria; phylum Bacillota; class Clostridia; order Lachnospirales; family Lachnospiraceae; genus Mobilitalea. The sequence goes on along the minus strand of JAAYRC010000240.1, from coordinate 830 downwards.
CTTATCTAACTGCTTGGGGTAAATTGGTTTGCCAAACTCTATCACTACCTTAGCAGACTTAATACGGGGAAAGTGGTTTTCAAAAAGTTCATCAGTGTTAGTTATTGCAACAGGAATTATTGGACAACCACTTTTTTCGGATACCTTAAAGCTTCCCTCCTTAAATGGGAGCATTTCCTTGCCTTGGCTGCGAGTTCCCTCAGGGGATATAAATATTGAATATCCTGCCTTGACTTGATCGATAGCCTTTAAGATGGTTTTAAGTCCCTGTCTTATATCCTTTCTATCAAGAAATAGACATTGTAGAAACCCCATCCAAGTCCTTAAAAAAGGAACCTTAGCTATTTCCTTCTTTGCCATAAATCCTGTTAATGTAGGAAGATTAACATAGGCTAGTGGAATATCAAAAAAACTTCTATGATTTGAGATATACAAAACAGGCTCATCCTTGGGGACATTATCCTTACCAATTACGGTTTGTTTTGCACCTGCAAGAAATAAAACAACACGAAAGGCAACAACAACTATCTTTTGTGCACTGGCAACCTGAGCACGACGATTAAACTTACCGATTATAAATTCAATCAAAAACAAGGGAATACTAATGATAAAAAATAATATTAAAAAAATTACTATTAAAATTAACCTCATGATATCCTCCCGGGTTTATTTGCCGTGTATATTATAATCTCCAAGTACAGCTTAAGTTCTTTGGGTAAATCTTATCTCCTATGTAAGGATAGGATTGCTTTTTTATATCAATTCTCTGGTATTATAGTAGGTAATGGGGGTTCGTCATTTAAAGCCTCATTCTTTAGAGCTTCATCATC
>JAAYRC010000239.1 GCA_012518975.1 Clostridiales bacterium | reverse complement strand
TCATTTTCTCTGAAATAGCAAGTCCTGCTGAATCATCTGCTGCACTATTAATACGATAGCCTGAGGATAGTCTCTCCAAGCTAGCATCTAGTAGTTTATTAGTTCTAGCAAGTTGATTATTAGCCTTTAGCGCTGAAATATTATGGTTTATTCTCATTTACGTTCACTTTCCTTTCTTTATTAGCTGCCATACCCCTCCTTGAACGAATGACAACAAATATTCTATAAATTATTTCAGCAACCTCCATGTAGCCGAATAAGTTCTGTATTACTTGACCTGGTCCTCTGCTGACCGAATCATATTAATAAATATTTTTGCTGTTTTATATAAGATTCTTTCATTATTAGTACCTTTATCTTCTTCAGAATCCCAGGATTTTTTGTATGTATAAATGTTTTCTGATGACTGCTGTAAGCAAAAGCTTGGTTTCTTTATATTAATATCATCATCTTGCAACCCTGCTTTTAGTAAATCCGTCTCTGCTTCTAGAAGCTTAAGTCCCTTAACATTATCACAGACTATATATATGCTCATCTTATTATCTTTTATTCTAGCCTCAGCTTTTATGCTACCTAGACTCTCTGACCTAAGTGAAGTAGTAACCTTACCCTCAGAACCTTTACCCCGAATGATTGTCAGGTTTATAGTTGTAAGCTTACCCGCACTTTCTAGGGGAATCTGGTAAAACTCTCTGCTTGCTAGGTTTTTGATAAAATGTATCTGCTTTCCCATGGCCTTTAGCCTAGAAAGCTGGGAAAAATCCATCTCTGCAGATATAGCCTCATCCTCGATAAGAGCCTTTACTTCTTGGTCTAGCTTTTCATATGCCTCATTCATAGTTTTACTGTCGATTAGATTATCGGATAGTTCTAGACTTTCCTTTAGACCTTCTAGGGATTTTTCTTGCTTTTTGTCATTTTCATCCCCTTTATCCTTAGCTAGTCCAAATAACCTTTTGAATACTGTCCCATTATTATTTAATATTTGATCTGCCATCATAAGATTAATGGTAGTACAAGGAAGTTTAAAATCATCTAGAAACCGAATAGCCTGGTCACTATTGTTATATATCTCCTTTAATTCTTGTAATTTCTCATTATAGTATTCATAATTAATTTCTGATCCAACTTCCATATTCTTTATCTGGTCTAGTAGTTGCTCAATTGACATGTTTCCTATTGTATCCCATACCTGGGCATCTGCTACCAAGCCATCCTTTGAATCCGAAAGATAATTTTCCATGGACTTATGGATCTGGGCTAACCTATAAGGTGTTAGCTTATCTAAAAGTTCTCCAACCATTATCTCTTGAATCTCATTTTGATAAGATTCTTTTATATTGGTCTGACCTTGTACCTCATTATCATGCTCATTACTAACTGGATCATTATTAAACACGGATTTTAACTGTTCAGATATGTTTTCCCTACTATAGGAAATATCCTCTAATACTCCAAACTCGTCGTCAATCCTATAGTCCATTCCTTCCATTTTCATAGACCGAAGAGAGGATAGGAGGTGGTTTAGACTTATCTTCTGCTTAGATTTTATAAGAGCACCTAGAGCCGCTCCATCGGATTTTTTTATCTGATATAATAATCTATAGATACCTATATAAGCCTTTCTCTCAGACTCTGATATATTACCTTCCTTATCAAGTCTATGAAGATATGTACTGTATTTCTCCAATGAGGAATAACCCTGGTCCTTTAAACCATTTATAAGCCTGTTTAAATCGTCTATAGGCATTTTCATTGGATTAAGTCCGGTTTTTATAAGCTGGATTGCAATACTTGGATTAAGATTCTCTATAAGATAGGTTACTTTAAGATCATAAGCCTTAACCTCTTCTATATTCTCCATGTTTATGTCCATTTGATTATAGGCTAAAATCCTTATAGCCCTTTGGTTATATTCTGTCTTTTCAATACCCATCTCCTCAATTAGAGAGTCCATATTAGCAAATGCCTTCCTAATACTATCACCATACTCTGCTTTAGGCCTTGTAAGAAGTGCTTCATAAACCTCCATAGCACCCTTTGCCTCTTTTTCAATACTCCTAGCTACATGGAGTAAGCTTGAAATCGTCTGACTTCTTGCCTCTTTTAGGGTTAGACCTAAGACCTTAATCGGCATGGATTTTAACTCGTTTATCCCTTGGGATGTGTCCCTTAAAGTCTGAACCATATCCTCATCTGCTTCTACTCCTGCCTGATTATACAATTCCTTATAATAAATTTCTTCCTCTTGTCTTAGCCTATCAACAACCCTTTCCAATGTCTCTGTCTCTATCTTAAAGCCCTTCTTTTCTAGTCCACGGGCAGCCTCTAGGGTCATCTTCAAACGAATCTCCTCTAATTGCCTCTTTGCTGTAGTAGCTTTTACCCTTTGCTCACCTGTCAAGTCCTCTAAGGCTTGCTCCTCATCTATAAAATCTTCATCCTGGATTTTTTCTTTAGAACTTATCCTAGTCTTTACAAGATTATAAATAGTAATATCCTTATTGGCCACTACTGTATTAACAATATCCTGGTCACTTATCCTATTAATATTCTCAACCAAGCTTATAGGACCATTCTCATTATCTTGAATTAAGGGAACCTCCTCTGGACCTAGTCCCTCCTTCATCCCCTTAAGTATTGTGTCAAAAATTTTATTTTTATCATACTTGTCTGCCAACTGCCCAAGATCTATCATTTTCTTAATATTATCCGTAGTAAGTGGAATATTGTTCTCAATCAGGTCTCTTGAATTCTTAAGAATGTCTGTCCCAGCTTTTACCCCAGCAGCATTAACAATTTCATTTACTTGGGCAACCATCTCATTCCACTCCCCATCAGACAGCCTTTTTACTGTCTCCCTATCCCTACTACTATATCTGGCTTTATAAATGTTTTCTATAGTAGGTGGAAGCTTTATTTGTAACATATATAATATGTCCTTTTTCCTCATATGGGGAATACCTTCGCTTAATTTCAAAGCCCCCTTAATCTCTTCTATAGTCTCCTTAGTAAATGGAAGATTCTCTTTCTCTAGCCTCTTAATAATTTTCTCTTCTGTTAGATCTAATAATTCCCCATCTATAAATATATCTTCTTTGTAGTTTTCTCCCATGCCATATATATTATTAGTTTCGATGCTTAGCTGATAATCCTTAATTAATTGAAGATTGGCAGCAAGAGATTTAACAGTCAATTCTTCGACTTGAAAGCCCTCATCTGATAAGCTTTTGTAGTCTTGAGCTGTCATCCTGTTCAAAATACTTTCTATTAAATCCTTTGCCTCCTGATAGGACTTTTCTCTTTTTTGTCCGTTAATATCTTGTCCCCTTCGAGATAAGATAAGTTGGCCGTCTGTATCTGACCGTACTAAAGAAACCCTTGAATTATAAGAAAATAATGAATCTTCATTTT
>JAAYRC010000238.1 GCA_012518975.1 Clostridiales bacterium | reverse complement strand
CCAACAACACTAATAACACAAATAGCAGAAATGAAAGTAGCAACTATACCGTAGGAAGTAGCCGCAACACATCTGGAACAAGATGCAATAATCAGACATCAAATAATAGATTTAGAGATATGGATAACACCAATAACAATTATTAATTAAAATTATTAAATGAGCTGTCGCTATAGTGATGAAGAATCGTGAGGCGACAGCCTTCTTTTACTTAAAAATACTTTTAGATTGTATTTGCTTATTTTTTTAAGTTACTGTATATAAAACATAATCTGTACTTATGATTACTTTTGATCCATTAATACTATCAAAATTATTTTGTCGGAATATAATATATAGAGGGACCTAATAATGCTAGATTACCGTAAGTTGGAAAGGAAGTGACAGTACAGGTATGTCTTTTGAATCAATTAGGGCAAGTGATGTTACTAAGTATATTGGCCGACCAAATGTATTATTAATAGATTTAAGAAGCAAGGAAGATTATCTTAAAGGGCATATTCCCACTGCTGTTAATATACCCTATGATGACTTGGAATATAAGGTGAGTACACTAAAACCAAGTAATTTGTTAATATTTTATTGTGATCGAGGTCATATCAGCCTTATGGCAGCAAGAGATTTAATTAAGCATGGTTACCAGATAAAAAGTCTACATGGAGGTATCAGAGCATATCAGGGCAAATTAGTATAAAGTATATGGTTAATCAAAAGATATAGATTCCTTTTTAGTTGACTGATAAGAGAATAAACCTTACAATGCTAGTAGAGAAATTTAGACAATTTACTAGGAGGAAGCAATGAACAAGTATGAATATATATGTCCATGTCATTTTGGCTTAGAAGCAGTTTTAAAAAGAGAAATTACTGACTTGGGATATAAAATAACAAATGTGGATAATGGAAAGGTAAGTTTTGCTGGTGATATTGAGGCATGTGCAAGAGCAAATATGTTTCTTAGAACAACGGAGCGAGTTTTATTAAAGGTTTCTTCATTTAAAGCAGAGACCTTTGATGAGCTATTTGAAAACACGAAGGCCATTCCCTGGGAAAATTTTATTCCCAAGGATGGGAGGTTCTGGGTGGCAAAGGCCAATTCCATAAACTCCAAGTTATTTAGCCCTTCAGATATACAGTCTATTATGAAAAAAGCTATTGTTGAAAGAATGAAATCGGTATATAAGATAGAGTGGTTTGAGGAGAGTGGTTCCTCGTATCCTCTTAGAGTGACTATTATGAAGGATGAAGTAACGGTTAGCATTGATACATCTGGAGAGTCACTGCATCGTAGAGGGTATCGTAAGTTGACTAGTAGGGCTCCAATTACCGAGACCCTTGCGGCAGCACTTATAATGCTTACCCCATGGAGAAAGGACCGTATCTTGGTTGACCCTTTCTGTGGAAGCGGTACTATTCCTATAGAAGCAGCCTTAATTGGGGCAAGGATTGCACCAGGGATACAAAGGAGCTTTCTAGCTGAAGAATGGGATAACTTATATCCTGATAAAACATGGAAAAATAGTAGAGAAGAGGCAAGAAGTCTTCAGATTTCAGATCTTGAATTAAATATTCAGGGCTATGATTTAGATGGGGAAATAATAAAGGCGGCTAGGCAGAATGCAAAACTTGCTGGCGTAGATCATATGATTCACTTTCAGCAAAAAGATGTATCTGACCTTGGTAGTAATAAAAAATATGGATTTATTATAACAAATCCTCCATATGGAGAAAGAATAGAAGAGCAGGAAAACTTACCTGGTCTGTATAAAACAATGGGAAAGGTGTTTGGAGCCCTTGACTCCTGGTCTTATTATATTATTACTGGATATGATGGGGCAGAGAAATATATTGGAAGGAAAGCAGATAAAAATAGAAAAATATACAATGGAATGATGAAAACCTATTTTTATCAGTATATGGGTCCTAGGCCACAAAAAAGGAATCGGAATAGTTAGATAAAGTAGTTATATGATAAAAGATAAGCCGAGTGATATAGGCATATTAAATATGCACATATCACCCGGCTATTTTAGACTTTTATTTTATAGCCTTTTTTAAAAGCCATGAATGAATATCTTCGTAAACCTCTTCATAATTTAATTCATTAATTAATTCATGCCTGCACTCAGGATATAGCTTATATGTTATATTGGTAAATTTCAGGCTCTTATAGAGAGATATCAATCGGTTTACATCCCGACCATAACCACCAACGGGATCCATCTCACCACTAATTATATATATTGAAAGATTTTTTGGGGTTAAGGATATTAATTTTTTACTTGCTGCACCGGATGTTAGTTTTAATAGGTCATGATAGAAGGAGGCTGTACAGATAAATCCACAATAAGGGTCATGAACATACTCACCGACTATAGGGTAACTTCTTGTTAACCAGTCAAAAGCAGTTCTATCCGCCAATTTAACATACTTTTTACCTCCGAGAATTAAGTTATTTACTAATTTAGATTTATATTTAGGCCCTTTTATTTTTTTTACTAAAGAGGTTAAAAATAAGCCTGAATATAATGCAAATTTTGGAGGATAGGCAGTACCAGAAAGGATTACTCCATTATATTTATCATAGGTTTGAATAACATTGCGTGCAATTAAGGAACCCATGCTGTGACCAAATAGGATAAATTTATTACTTTTGTTGTTTTTTGCTATGTACTTACTGACGGTTATTGCATCATCAATAATAAGTTGATAGCCTTTACTATTTGATATATGACCAAGCTCATTTATTTTTTTGTCAGTACCATGGCCTCTATGATCGTATATATACACATCAAAGCCAAGATTTATTAAGTACTGTGCAAAAGAATAATAGCGTTTCTTGTGTTCAGCCATACCATGCAGTATTAGAATACTTGCTTTGGTTTTTTTTTCGCAACTCATATAGGTAAGCTTAGTCGTATAACCATCTTTTTGCTTAATTAATATGGAGCTAGTAATTTTCATTTTTTATTTCCTATTCTATCAAAGTAAACAGGTTACTACTTTATTATATATATTATATTGGTAAATTGCAATATTTTACGAAGGCAATATTCATCATAAAGCAACAAAATTAGTGGAAATATTCAAAAATCCATTGTTAATAGGCTAAAATTCGTATATAATTACGGTATAGATTATGATGTTTGATGTATTATGGAGTTTTCAATTTACTTATAACTACTGGGAATTTATGACTGGGGTGATCTTGTTTGGAAATAAAACTTTTAAGAAAGGCTGCAATCCAAAGCCTAGCATTGATGATAGGTGTAGTTATATTGTCTTATATCATGGAGCATTATAATGCAGTAGCAATATCAGCAAGTAAAGATAGTGATGAATCTTTTGATTCTGACCTACTTACCCAAGGTGAAATTAATAACATTTCTCAAGGCTTTGAACCTAATTACTCCGGTATTCAAGATCATTTTGATGCATCTATAAGCTCTTATTATATATTTCCTGAGACAGACCTCCCTATAAGCCAGTCGCTATTAGAAAAACTAGGGGAACAGTTTCTTATTATTAAGAAACCAAGTGGCAAGGGACTTCAGATTAAGTTAGAGGATATTTACCTTAATAAGAGTTTGAAGCTGGTGATTTCCGGCGTAATGGATGAAGAGCCAGAGGATATTTTCATAGGAAGGGTAAACGGTAATGAAATATTTAATGGTGAGCCAGTGTGCACATATATTGAGACTTTTGACCAGAAAGAGGAAGGGATAGATACTGAAATAGGAGCTAGGGATTATGGTAATGACCCTGTGAACTTAATAACAAGTACAATAACTACTGACGATTTTGGTATAAGTGTTTATGATGTTGTTCTTGAGTTAAATCACGTGTATGTTCATATTTTGTATGAAGATGATAATTTCTATTATATCGATCTAAGAAGGCCAAATGAGGTATATGATAAGATTATAGTACTTGATGCTGGCCATGGAGGCAAGGATCCTGGTGCTCTTTCTAAGGATGAGCTTACATACGAAAAGGAAATCAATCTTGCCATTTTAACTAAATTAAAGGAGCTTCTTGACAAAGATAATATTAAGGTGTATTATACTAAACTTACAGACGAAACATTGTTTTTAAGGCCTCGTGTTACACTAGCCAATGAAGTTGATTGTGATTTTTTTATTAGCATCCATTGTAATTCTAGTGTTTCAAAAAAAGCCAATGGTACAGAAATATTTTATTATGATCATGAAAATAAGAATATAAAGTCAAAGGATTTGGCAGAAATATTTATAGATGAAATATCTAAAAGTATTCCCTTAAAAAACAATGGCATAAGGAAAATGAAGGATAAAGATATTTTTATTCTTTACAATGCAACCGTCCCTGCTGTTCTTATAGAGGCTGGCTATATGAGTGATAGAAATGATCTAGAATATTTAAAGAGCAAGGAAGGACAGGATGCTATAGCAAAGGGGATATATAATGGTATTTGGCGGGCTTATGAGGAGCTTATGCCTAGTGAATGATGGGAGATTTATTAGATGAAAATTATATTTGCAACCAATAACCAAGGGAAAATGGATGAGATAAAAGCAATATTAATGGATACTAATATAGACCTTTTATCATTAAAAGATGCTGGTATTGATATTGATATTGAGGAGACTGGTAGAAGTTTTGAGGAAAATGCTATTATAAAGGCGGAAACAATATGCAAGCTGACAGGAGAGATTGTTCTAGCTGATGATTCAGGGCTTGAGGTGGATTATCTTGATAAAGCTCCGGGAATATATTCATCCAGATTTCTTGGTGAGAATACATCTTATCTAGAAAAGAATAATTATATTATTGATCAGTTGAAAAAGGCTAAGAAAGATGAGCGAAGTGCAAGATTTGTGTGTACCATAGCTTGCTCATTTCCCAATGAGGATACAATAACCAGAACAGGGATATTGGAAGGGTTTATAGCAGAGCAAATCAGTGGTTTCAATGGTTTTGGCTATGATCCTATTTTTTATTTACCTCAATATAATTGTACAACAGCTGATATGCCTACAAAACTTAAAAATCAGATTAGCCATCGAGCTAAGGCTCTAACGGCCATAAAGGAAGTTCTGGTGAGCCGTATGATCAATATAAATGCTTTGGAGAGGTATAATGAAGGTATTGATAGTGAGTGATTCTCATGGGCGGAATAAGCATTTGATTAAGACGATACAGAAAGTTAGCCCCATTGACTTGTTGATTCATCTTGGAGACTTTGGAGCTAGTGAGGAGTATATAAAATCAATTGTATCATGTGATGTTGAAATGGTTTCTGGAAATAATGATTTCTTTAATGGGCTGGCTAAAGAAAAGCTTATTATGATTGGTAAATACACTGTTATGCTGACACACGGGCATCGATACGGAGTATATTATAATACCCATCAGATAAGGGAGGCTGCAAAGGCAAGAAAAGCAGATATTGTTATGTTCGGTCACACCCATGTTCCCCTGATTGACTTAAGCCAGGATACATGGTTAATTAATCCAGGAAGCATTGCTTTGCCACGGCAAAAAGGGTGTATACCAACTTTTATAATTATGGATATTGATAGAAAGGGTCAGGCGCACTTTACTCTGAAATATTGTAAGTAAGACAAAATTTAATAAAACAAGGTGTTTTCTGAAGAATATTCCAATTAAAGCCATAATATTCAGTGGAATGACGCAATCGGCTATTTTTGGATTAGAAAAGATTTAAAAAGGTGTTGACAACAAGAGAATGCTATTATATAATAAATCTTGCGTCACGGCGGAAGCAAGTAAATATGCCTTTGTAACGCACAAGTAAGAGGTACGCTAGTATGTCATCAGAAGCCACAGAAAATGATATTTCGTACCAGAGAGATGTATATCGGGGTGTGGCTCAGTTTGGCTAGAGTGCTTGATTTGGGATCAAGAGGTCGCAGGTTCGAATCCTGTCACCCCGACTTAAGACTTAAAGCTATAATAGGGTCTTAAGAATAAATACAGCTAAAGTTAAAAAACTAAAAACAGGGTATAATATGCGGGTGTAGTTCAATGGTAGAACACTAGCCTTCCAAGCTAGATACGTGGGTTCGATTCCCATCACCCGCTTGATATGTGAAAACATATCATATGTGCTAGTAGCTCAGTTGGATAGAGCAATGGCCTTCTAAGCCATGTGCCAGGGGTTCGAATCCCTTCTAGCACGTTTTCAACTTATGATAATTAGTACAAATTATTTTATATATGGTGGGTATAGCGCAGTTGGTTAGCGCGCCAGATTGTGGCTCTGGAGGCCAAGGGTTCGAATCCCTTTATCCACCCTTAAAAAGCCAAATCACCATTTGCAAGATTTAATGCAAATGTAGAGGCGAACCGGATTAAGTCATAAGATATCTTTTGACCGGTTTATATAATAGATTGGGCTATCGCCAAGCGGTAAGGCACAGGACTTTGACTCCTGCAGTCGGTGGTTCGAATCCACCTAGCCCAGTTACTCAGCAGAGTATTGCTGAAGTAAGAAACTAGAGTGAAAAACTGGGCTTGTCCAGATAATAAAAACACAATATGCGGATGTGGCGGAACTGGCAGACGCGCTAGACTTAGGATCTAGTGGGAGACCGTGGGGGTTCAAGTCCCTTCATCCGCACTAGCAAGAAAGCATTGATTTTACTATAAAATCAGTGTTTTTTTGTTTTCTAAAAACACATTGGTTTATATACAAGCAATATTTTGTG
>JAAYRC010000237.1 GCA_012518975.1 Clostridiales bacterium | reverse complement strand
GCAATTTATATCGGTAACAATAAGGTTATTCATGCAAGTAACAAGCGTGACGGAATTAAAATATCCAATATGAACTATAGAACACCTGTTAGATACGCTAGATATATTAATGATTAAAATTAAAAAGAGATAATAATATAATTAATGTAGTAAATGGATATAGAATAGATAGTTATATAATTACCTATTCTATATCTTTTTTATGTAATAGAAAATTCCTTCTATTACATAAAAAATGGTCTGCATCTTTCTTATAATTGAATTTTGTATACAAGCATAGTCATGGAATAATATCCCAAAATAAATTCTAGACAAAATACTTATTATAATATACAATGTTTTATAATGTTTTAAATTAAATAATCATAATAAGGATCGGAGTATATCATGGATTATATTTTCTTTTTTCTGATTGTAGTATTGGTTTTGGTAATTTTCAGCATAGCAAATGAATACAAGCAAAACAAGATATTAATTAGCCGATTAAAGAATGACTGGGGACAATGTCCAGAATATGAGCCTTCATCAGAAAAAATGAAATCCATTATGGCCTTTTACCTTTCTCAAAAAGATGAATACATGGATGTTGATGATATCACATGGAATGATCTAGATATGGATGAGATATTCTATAGAATGAATAACACCCAAAGCTCCTTAGGAGAAGAATACCTATATGCACTTCTTCGTAAACCCTGCTTTTCTCATGAAGAACTAGAAGAAAGAAATCGCTTAATAGATTATTTTATGACCCATGAAAAGGAAAGGGTTGAGGTTCAAGCAAAGCTTTATAAAATTGGTAAGCTAAGGAAGATTTCGGCTTTTGAGTATGCAAGTAGGCTTAGTAGCCAAGAGCCTAAAAGTAATATACCTCATTATCTGATGGTCATTGCCTTGATCATATCACTAGGACTTGTACTTTTAAATCCTTCGATTGGCATAGGCTTAACTTTATTTGTTATGGTTTTTAATATAGCTACTCATTTCAAATACAAGGCTGAAATTGATAATTATATTATTCTAATTGCATTTCAGCTTCGTTTACTTGATAGCATAGAAGAGTTTAATAAGATATCCATACCAGACTTAGACCTATATCAGAAAAAATTAAGTTCAGATATAAAAATATTTAAAAAATATAAGAGAGGGTCTTCAATTGTTGTTTCAAGAAATGTTAGTGGCAGTATACTAGAGGCATTAATGGATTATTATCGGATGATAACTCATCATGATTTAATTAAATATAATTCCATGCTAAGTTTTTTTAAGAAAAACAAAGAGGCTATGGTTAGGATTTTTAAAATCGTAGGATTTCTTGATAGTATGATAAGTGTGGCATCTTTTAGAGAAATGATTGATTACTATTCAATTCCACAGCTTTCTCATGCCAAGGCTAGTCCCAAACTATATGTTGTGGATGTCTTTCATCCTCTTATTAATAAGCCTGTACCTAATTCCATCACTGCGGATAATTGCACTTTGCTGACAGGGTCTAATGCCTCAGGTAAGTCTACTTTTATAAAATCCTTGGCTATCAACGGAATTTTATCACAGACCATATATACCTCCCTTAGCCGTGAGTATAAGGCAAACTATTTTGTTATATATTCCTCAATGGCTTTAAAGGATAATATACTTAGTAATGAAAGCTATTTTATAGTTGAGATTAAATCATTAAAGCGTATACTTGATAAAACAAATAGAAAATATCCTGTACTTTGCTTTGTAGATGAGGTCTTGCGGGGAACCAATACTTTAGAACGGATTGCTGCTTCCTCAAGAATACTTGGCTCTTTGGCCAATGAGAATTCTCTTTGTTTTGCTGCAACCCATGATATTGAGCTAACATATATTCTAGAAGACTATTACTCTAATTATCATTTTAGAGAAAGAATAGAAGGGAACCAGGTTCTGTTTGATTATAGAATATACAAGGGTAGGGCCGTATCTAGGAATGCAATTAAGTTACTTAAGCTTCTTGGTTACTCAAAGGATATTATAGACAATGCAGAGGATGCCGCAAACCAGTATATGAAGACAGGTGAATGGAGTAAAATATAAGGAGATGTAAAAAACAATGATCGCAAAGGTAAATATATATACTGATGGGTCTGCTAGGGGTAACCCTGATGGACCTGGAGGCTATGGAACAATAATTGAATTTGTAGACTCAAAAGGACACAAGCATATAAGAGAATATAGCGCTGGATATAAAAAGACTACGAATAATAGAATGGAAATGATGGCAGCTATAGTGGGGTTAGAAGCATTAACAAAGTCTTGCCATGTCACATTGTATTCAGACTCCCAATATCTTGTTAAGGCTTTTAATGACCATTGGCTTGATGGTTGGATTAAAAAGGGGTGGAAGAGAGGGAATAAGGAGCCTGTTAAGAATATTGACCTCTGGAAGCGACTTCTTAAAGCAATGGAACCTCATAAGGTTGAATATGTATGGGTAAGAGGTCATAGTGGACATCCTCAAAATGAACGATGTGATGTACTGGCAACCACAGCCGCGGATCAAACCGAACTTTTAGATGATGTTATAGAAAGCGAATTCTAAGCCTAATGTTATAGATATTCGATTCTTGAATAACTATGGCATTTTTAGATTAAAAAGTCATTAAAGACACCATGGATTTTAACATATGATATGATATAATAAAGCATGATGTTTCAGATGATTTACAATAAATAAAATTATTAATTTACATAAGAAAGGGACATACATAATGAAAAAATTAACTCCATTAATGCAGCAATATATGCAGATAAAGGAGAAATATAAAGACTGTATATTGTTTTATCGTTTGGGTGATTTTTATGAGATGTTCTTTGAGGATGCAAAGATTTGCTCCAAGGAATTAGAAATTGCCCTTACTGGAAAAGGCATTGGAAATGATGAACGGGCTCCTATGTGTGGGGTTCCCTACCACTCAGTTGATAATTACCTTAGCAAACTCATAAGTAGAGGTTACCGAGTGGCAATCTGCGAGCAAATCGAGGACCCTAAGACTGCTAAGGGATTGGTAAAAAGAGATGTTGTAAGAATTGTTACTCCTGGTACTAATCTAAACACACAGGTTCTAGATGAAAGCCGGAATAATTATTTGATGAGCGTTGTTCATACCACCAATATATTCGGTATCTCTATAGTTGATGCCACTACTGGAGATTATTATGTAACCGAAATTGACTCTAATATAAAGCTAATGGACGAGATATTCAAATGGTCTCCTACAGAAATTATTTGTAATGACTCTTTCCTTGTGTCTGGTATTGATATTGAAGCCTTAAAGTCTATTAATAATCTTTCACTTTCTCCATTAGAGCCATGGTATTTTGATGATGCATTATGTATACGAGCATTGATGGAGCATTTTGATGTGGCTAGTCTTGATGGAATTGGTCTTAAGGATTACACCATAGGTACAATAGCTGCAGGCTCTATTATGCAATTTCTGATTGAAACCCAGAAAAGTGCCTTATCACATATAATTAAATTAACACCTTATACTTATGAAAAATTCATGCTACTAGATAGGTCTACAGTACGGAATTTGGAACTGACAGAAACCATAAGAGACAAGCAAAAAAAAGGTTCTCTTCTTTGGGTATTGGATAAAACTAAGACAGCCATGGGAGCAAGGCAGCTTAGGTCTTATCTGGAACAGCCTTTAATAGATTATGATATGATTAATCAAAGACTTTCCGCTGTTGGTCAATTGAAGGATAATATGATAACAAGAGAGGAAATCCGAGAATATCTTAATCCTATATATGACCTTGAAAGACTTATGGGAAAAATCAGTTACAAGACTGCTAATCCCAGAGATTTAATTGCATTTAAATCATCCTTAGAAATGTTACCTCACATAAAGTTTCTTATACAGAGTTTTGATAGTGGACTTCTTAGGGAAATTCATGATGAGCTAGATGATCTTTCTGATATCTACCAGCTTATAAGTGTGTCTATAGAGGATGAGCCCTCCATTAATCTAAAGGAGGGTGGCATAATCAGTATGGGCTACAATGAGGAGGTTGACCGATTAAGAAGGGCCAAGACTGAGGGGAAGGATTGGCTTATGGAGCTAGAAGCCAAGGAACGAGAGGCAACAGGTATTAAAAACCTAAGGATAAAATATAACCGAGTCTTTGGTTACTATCTTGAGGTCACTAATTCATATAAGGATCTTGTTCCAGAGGAATGGACAAGGAAACAGACTCTAGCCAATGCTGAGAGGTATACCACTAGCAAGCTTAAAGACCTAGAGGATATTATTCTTGGAGCTGAAGATAAACTTTTTTCACTGGAATATGATTTGTTCTGTGAGATAAGAGACCGTATAGCCCTAGAGGTTAAGAGAATTAGCCAAACCGCCAAGGCGATAGCAAAACTTGATGTGTTTGCTTCTTTAGCCCTAGTGGCAGAGCAAAATAATTATGTGTGTCCCAAGATAAATAATGAAGGATTAATTTCAATAAAGAATGGTAGACATCCAGTTGTAGAAAAAACTATTTCACATGATATGTTTGTTGCCAATGATACCTTGCTTGATAATGATTCAAATCGTGTATCTATAATAACAGGACCTAACATGGCTGGTAAATCCACCTATATGAGGCAAACGGCTATAATTGTTCTTATGGCCCAGATTGGAAGCTTTGTTCCTGCTGATAGTGCCAAGATAGGAGTTGTGGATAGAATATTCACAAGAGTAGGGGCATCTGATGACCTAGCTGGCGGCCAAAGCACCTTTATGGTAGAGATGACCGAGGTGGCCAATATTCTTCGAAATGCCACCAAAAACAGCCTGCTTATTTTAGATGAAATAGGAAGAGGAACCAGTACGTTCGATGGTCTTTCTATTGCATGGGCAGT
>JAAYRC010000236.1 GCA_012518975.1 Clostridiales bacterium | reverse complement strand
TTCACAGTTATCAACTATGGATTAGCATTTATCGGTGTCAATATGTATTGGCAGTATATTGTTAAAGGCTTAGTAATTTTGTTGGCAGTTGTTATAGATATGAGAAAATATGCAAGAAAAAAATAATAATTAGATCTTGCAAATCAAATTATGGCAGTTATTAATTTTACTATAAAACCAAAAACGGAGGTAAATCATGAGAGAAATAGTTAAAAAAACTAAACTAACAGAAAATTGTAGTAAAGAAACCATCAGAAAATTTGTTGATGAGATTCTAGACCAATTGACTGTTGAAGAAAAAATCGGAATCATGTCTGGTCAAATAACAGAAGAAAAGCTATTAGATGACCTGTTCGTTATTGAGCATTACAATGTAAAACCTTATCCAACCATGGAGGTTGAAAGACTTGGTGTTCCTAATGTACGCTTCGTAGATGGACCTAGAGGAGTTGTAAGTGGTTCAGCTACTTGCTTCCCTGTTGCTATGGCTCGTGGAGCAACATTTAACAGAGAGCTAGAGGAAGAAATCGGTAGAGTCATTGGTGCTGAAGTTAGAGCCCAGGGTGGTAATTATTTTGGTGGTGTATGTATCAACCTACCTCGTAATCCAAGATGGGGTAGAGCACAGGAGTGCTATGGTGAGGATCAGTACCATCTAGGAGAGATGGGTGCAGCTCTGACTAAGGGTGTTCAAAGCCAGAATGTTATGGCTTGTATCAAACACTTTGCATTAAATAGTATTGAAAATTCTAGATTTAAGGCAGACGTTCATACAGATATGCGTGCCCTTCATGAAGTATATCTTCCTCATTTCAAACGTTGTATTGAAGAGGGTGCAGCTTCTGTTATGGGTGCATACAATAAGGTGTTTGGTGAGCAAGCTTCAGAAAGCAAGTTCTTGTTAAAAGACATATTAAGAGATATGTGGGGCTTTGAAGGCTTTACTCTTTCAGACTTCTTATGGGCAGTTCATGATGGAGTTAAGGGTGTTAAAGGCGGTATGAACATAGATATGCCTTGCTTAAGCCATTATCATAATGAACTTCCAAAAGCTCTTGAGGAAGGTAAAATTACCATGGAAGATCTAGATGAAGCTGTTGGATATATACTTCGTACTATTTACTTCTATGAGACTAGAAAAGATCCACAGAAATATACAGAAGACATCTTAGCTTGCGAGGAGCATATAGAAGTTGCTAAACGTGCTGCAGAGCAATCAATGGTTCTTCTTAAGAACGATGGAAATGTACTTCCATTTGATAAAGAAAAAACAGATAAGATTGTTGTTCTTGGAGTCCTAGGTGATACAGAGAATATAGGTGACCACGGCTCTAGTAAGGTTCATCCATATTATACAGTAACTCCTCTACGTGGTCTTATGAAAAAGATGCCAAAAGCTCAAATTCTTTATAATGATGGTTCAGACATAGAAAGAGCTAAGGAATTAGCTGCAGATGCAGATGCGGTTGTAATAGTTGCTGGGTATATTCATAGTGATGAGGGTGAATATTTGGCAGATAGAACCGATATAGAGCATATGGGTGGAGACAGAGCTACAATGAGACTACACAAGAGAGACACTGATTTAATTAGAGCTCTTAAGGGTGTTAATAAGAATACTGTAGTATCAATTATTGGTAGTAGTGCTATCTTAATTGACGAATGGGAGGCTGATGTTCCTGCAATATTATTCTCATTCTACAGTGGAATGGAAGGTGGAAACGCCTTAGCTAATATCTTATTTGGTGATGTAACACCAAGTGGTAAGTTGCCATATACAGTAGCTATGAATGAAGATGATTATCCTGAATTTGATCCTGATGTAGATTATATTTTCTATGAGTATTACCATGGATATTGCAAGATGGACAAGGAAAATCGTAATGTATTCTATCCATTTGGATATGGATTATCCTACACCAGCTTTGACATCAGTGCTCCTAAAGTAGATATCTTTAACGATACAGCAAAGCTAACTGTAACTGTTAAGAACACTGGTGATTATGAGGGTGCAGAAGTTGTTCAGCTTTATGTAGGTACTGAAGGTAGTGCAGTTGATCGTCCTGTAAAACTTCTAAAGGACTTCCAGCGTGTAGAATTATTACCAGGTGAAGAAAAAGAAGTTACTTTATCAGTTACCAAGGAAGCTATGGCATACTTCAATGAGGAGAAGAATACATTTACAAAAGAAGATATAACATATATAGCATATGTTGGAAATAGCAGTGATGCAAAATCCTTACAAAGTGTTAAATTTGAATTTTAATTAATCATATAGATATAAAATCTTATTGATATGATAGTATAAGGAGTTTGACTGATATTTCAGAAAAACTCCTTATACTATAACAAATGATATACAAATGGACTTGTTACAGAAGGTATTTTTTAAAGGAGGATAAGCAGATGAGACTAGGTGCAGATTATTATCCTGAGCACTGGGATAAGGCAAGATGGAAGACAGATGCTGATATGATGGTAAATGCTAACATTAAGTTAATACGGATGGCAGAGTTTGCATGGTCACTATTCGAGCCAGAGGATGGAAGATATGAGTTTGATTGGCTTGATGAGGCAATAGAATTCTTTGCTGAATATGGAATAAAAATTGTTCTTTGTACTCCCTCAGCTACACCACCCAAGTGGATGGTAGATAAACATCCAGATATATATCAAGATGACATTCACGGCAATCCTAAGCTGTTTGGAACAAGGAAGCATTATTGTTTTAATAGTGATTATTATCGTGAAAAGACTAGAATTCTTGTAGAAAAGATTGCAGAACGTTACGGTAATCATCCATCCTTAGATTCTTGGCAGGTTGATAATGAATTGGGGTGGGCTAATACAGTTCGTTGCTATTGTGATAAATGTAAGAAGAAATTCCAACTATATGTTAAAAACAAATATAAAACTATAGATAACTTGAACAAAAGCTATGGTACAGTGTTTTGGAGTCAAATATACAATAGCTTTGATGAAGTAATAATACCAAGAGCAGGTGCATGTTATGATACCTGTCATAATACCCAGGGTCAAAACCCTTCATTATTACTTGATTTTTACCGCTTTTCAAGTGATTCAATTATAAGCTTCTCAGAGGAATCAATTAATGCCATTAAGAAGTATAGTGACAAACCAGTTACCACCAATTTACTTGATGCTTCAGTTAACTCAGGAACAGGAATTGATTATTTCAAACTTTCAGAGGTTTACGATTTTGTAACTTGGGATAACTATATTGAATTCCAATGGGGAATTGCTAAAAATGAAACTGTTTCAAAAGACCATTCCTTGATTCGTAGCTATAAAAAGCAACCTTTCTGGGTCATGGAGCAACAAAGTGGACCTTGTGGATGGAGTAAGATGGGTCCTGCACCCACACCTGGAAAACTTAGATTATGGACTTACAGTGCAGTAGCTAATGGCGCGGATACTGTTGTTTACTTTAGATGGAGAGCTTGCCCATTTGGAACAGAAGAGTACTGGCATGGAATCCTAGGACATGATGGAAAACCCAATCGTAGATATGATGAAATAGCACAAGTCGGTAAAGAGATGGAAAAGCTAAGTAAGATATATGGCCCATTACAACCCAAAGCCAGGGTAGCTATAATAAAATCTTTTGATAGTGAATGGAGTCATTCCATCCATCAGCATGTTGAAGGTTTTGACTACGATGCATTACTTGAAGCCTATTACAAACCCTTCTTTGACATGGGTATCCCCGTAGACTTCGTATATCCAGAAGAAGATTTATCAAATTATAATTTAGTGTTTGCACCTGCCCTAATTATGGTTAATGAAAATGGTAAGAAAAACATTGAAAGCTATGTGAATAAAGGTGGAAAACTACTTGTTAGTTTTAGAAGTGGTATTAAAGACATGAATAACAACATGTTAATGGAAACAGTACCAGGAGTATTCTCAGACCTGGCAGGAGTTGAAATTCATGACTATGATCCTCAGTTCCAGAAGGAAACTAAAGTTTCAGCCTCCTTTGGAGAAGGGGTAGCCAGTCTCTGGTGTGATGTAATTTCATTAACCACAGCCAAATCTTTAGGTGTATATGTAAATGATTATTATGCTGGCCAATCCTGCTTCACAGTAAATAATAAAGGTGCAGGTCAAGTATACTACTTAGGATGTGATTTAGATGCTTCGGCAATGGAGAAGCTTGCCAAGTACTTGTGTGATAAAGCAGGTATTCCTGTAAACCTTTATTACATACCAGGTGTAGAAGTAGTAGAAGCTACAGACGATAAAGAAAACGCTTTATTTGTCATGAATCACAATGACTACCCAGTTGTTGTACCTCTTAGTAAGAAATATAGTGATTTATTAAAAGATGAAAAAATAGAAGAAGTAATTCATCTTGCACCATATGACCTTGCTATATTAAAATAAACCCATTTAATATTCCTACTATATAAAAACTTGTATAAATAAAACTAAATAAATATTGCTATTTCCTTATTCCTAAAAATTCGTATAGATATAAAAAACCCTGTTGAGGCTTTAACTATTATGTACCCCCTTCACATATATAAAGCTCAAGCTGGGTTTTTTATCTTGGAAATAATCTATCGATTAATACTTGACTTTTCAATTCTATTGCTATAGAATTGAGAGGAGAGCGTTGACTACATGTGTAGTCGAATTAGTTAATATTTGTTCATATGTTTATATTATCTGGATTGATGCGTATTACTACAAACATTGCACTAAGTTCTACTTTTGTAGTATATAATACATAATAAAAGGGGTGTAACTTATTGTGGCAACGTCTGATATACGATTACATGAAGGTGAATTAAATGTTATGGAATTATTATGGTCAAATAAAGTTTTGGCCGCAAGAGACATTTCTAAAATAATCAAGGAGTATATTGGCTGGGAGAAGAACACAACTTATACTGTGATTAAACGTTTGATTGATAAGGGAGCAATAAAAAGAGAAGAACCAGGTTTCTTATGTCGTGCAGCCATATCAAAAAAGACAGTCCAAACCATAGAGACAAAAGCCTTATTAGACAAAGTATATAATGGCTCCTTATGTACATTTTTATCTGATTATCTAAAGAATCAAGATTTATCAAGGGCCGAGATTATGGAGTTAGAACGAATAATAAACGATCAGAGATTTTAATTCAGAGATTAGAATCTCTGTTTTTTTGTAATATAATAAAAATATAAAATTCTCACTTTTTGTCTTGTTAAAATCAAGCTTTATCTTATATGATTCAGAAGTGAAGAAGATATGTAAAGGTAAGTTATTTGAGCAAGCAACTAAATC
>JAAYRC010000235.1 GCA_012518975.1 Clostridiales bacterium | reverse complement strand
TTTTTTTCATTTTGATAATTAAACTCAGATGTTTTATTTGAAAGATATTCCTGCCATTCGCTAAGGGCTACTTGCATATATTCACTATGAAAGGCATTATCTACATTTAGACGTATACTTTTAAATTTATCACTGGTATCCTTTTGAAACCTGTTGATTTCTTCTACTTCTCCCGACAAGACAACTTGTTCAGATGTATTAATATTTGCAACTACTAAGTCATATGAGTGCTCCAAAAGATATTCTTCTATTTCTAAGGCATTATTGTATACCGCTAGCATTCCACCCTCTATCATTTTTCCAGCCTTGTCCATTAAAAGATTTCTAGTAATGCTTAGGTCCATAAGTATTTCTGTATCTATTACTCCTGCCGCATGTAAGGCAGGAATTTCACCATAACTATGCCCAGCAAAATAGCTAGGAACTAGTCCTATCTTAATTAAGGCTTGGGCAACTGACGATGAAACACAACCAATTCGCAACTGATTATATAAAGTGTTTGTATTATCTTCATATATCTTCTCTAAGGAAATATTATGTCTTGTTTTTAATATGGATTCTTTCTCTGATATATACTGTTTAAAATAAGGTAGTGTCATAAACCTAGTGTTCATACCCTGGTACTGTGAGCCTTGTCCAGGAAACAAAAAAACAACACTCTCATTTCCTAACGGATTTGCTTGGTAGTATATACCATTACCTGATTCAATTTCTCCTGATTCATTTAATTTCTCTCTAGCTGACTGCAATTTATATAGTAAATCCTTATAGTTGTCTGCTATAAGGATTAAGAATATTTTAGCGACAGAATCCTTAGTATATAAATGATTGACATCCAACTTATTATTTATTAAATCGTCGATTTTATGAATTAATTCATTATTGGAGTTTCCATTCATACAAAAAATCATTAATTGCTTCCTCCATACTCTAAACCCATTTTCTATTCCAAAACCTGCTTTTACAGGGCTTTCCATAATCATCTATATAATGAACTAAATACTGAAATGGCACTGGATAACCAATTGAATGCTTTTGAGTTTTTATTATATCCTCATATATATTCAAAGGAGTAATTACAATCCTTCTTTTTATTTTGAGGCTGGATACTAAATTCCAAATAACTCTACAAAAATATGCACAATTATGATAATAATTCCACCTGTTGTAAAACTTCTTTAGTTTTGCATTTATATTACTCAAATCATTCTCAGTAATATCACAGCGTAAGGATGCTCTTGGTCCATAAAATCCATTTAATAATATATTTCTTGCTTCCATACACATCCATAATCCACTATGCTCCTTGGTTTTCATCATTGAAAATACACCTAAAGATATTGTCTTGTGTGGTGGCAAAACTACTTTGCCTACTTGTATATCCTTTGTAGATATGTTTTCAATTGTAATAAAAGTATGTCTTCCTCTTTTAATAGGTACAGGAATACCAAACAGTTTGTTACTCTCTTTAACATGTGTGGGATCTGCAAATATTCTTACAGAAGCTATCAGATCACCTTTCTCCTTGAAATTCCTTCTCTCACATATTTTCTCGGCAAATTCCTGTGTCTGATATTCTTTGCCAGATGAAAACTCAATATTATTATTTAAATAAAAATATTCCTTATCCACTATTAACCACCACAGCATCCAGCAGCTCTTGAATATTTGATACCCCTATAATAACTTCTACATTTTTACCAGTACCCGGAAACCTTTCAACAAGTTTTGAATATATTTTAACCATATCAATTGATACAAGACCCAAATCTTCTTCAAAATTCGTATCATCCTTAATCCTTTCAATTGGAAAGCCTGTATGCTCCGAGATTTGCTCTTTTAGCCATGTTTTCATCTCTTCCATATCATAAGGTTGAACAAGTCCAACTGACGTATCATCTCCTAAAAGGGCTTGGTCCACTTTATCTGATACTATATTTTTATTATAGGATTCATTTATTTCATCTATCATAGGAGTTTTATTATTTGATATATCAATATTAAATAGACTAACAGCACTTGTCATTTGAGCTTGTAAAATTTCCTTCATAACAGTACCATCTTGTTCAATAAACGACTTGATAACAAAAGCTTTTTCTTCTTCGTCTAATTGTGTAACACATTTTTGAAACAAGTATAATCTTTCTTCAAGATATTTCTCCACTATTTTACTGTTAGACTTAAGAAATTCAAGATAAATATCGTCTCTACTATATATCATATCTTCACTCCTTTATCCTAATCTTATCAAAACTTTATTAATATCTACTATGAAGTAAAATCATAAAAGTTTTTATCATGCTTATTAGTTGTTTTATCTATGTATTTGCTTATAATTAGGATGAATACAAAATTTAATATTAGTCGTAACAAGGTATACACAATACCCATGTTTGGAATTTCGTACATTACCTGTTGTATTCTACCCACAGACCATGCTCCAATAATAATAATAGAATTCATATATGTTGCACCCTTTTTAAATACCATAGCAACAATAGGAAAAGCTACATAAATGGGCCCAACTCCTAGGCAACCAAAGGCAAATGCAATAATATGACCCTTCATCCCAGATTCTTCTCCCAAATACTTAACCAATCTATCCTTATTAATCCATCCGTCAATAAAAGATACAATAAAAATAATTGGTGGTAGCAATATGATTGACCGAATATAGCCTGAAAAATCTAATTCTTGTAACATGTTAACTGTCTGAGGAAAACATAAAAGAACTACTGTATATGTAATTACAATTATAATAACTAAAATATATCTTATTATTATTTTCTTTATTCCTTCCATCCTTACCTCTTTTACTTCAATAGTATGAAAGAATGATATTTTTTTACTTTATATAACTTTTATCCCCTCATTTGTATAAAATAACCATGTTTATACAATACATTATATGCATTTATTTGTCAACAAAAAAATAAATGTGGTGTTTTATACAAATAACATTAAATTAATGTTAATATTTCCAATGTCCTGAAGTCTATTGATCAAAATAAGATGATAGAATACAAAATAGGATCTAATATTTATCTAATTTTTGCCTCAATTTATTTGATTTTAAGGTGTTGACAAACCTAAAGTTATGTAGTATATTATTACTTGTGTTTGAGAAACACATCAACACAACATAAACGCGCGAATGGCTCAGTGGTAGAGCATCGCCTTGCCAAGGCGAGGGCCGCGGGTTCGAATCCCGTTTCGCGCTTAAAAAAACCCTTGATTATCAAGGGTTTTTTCTTTTGCTCACCTACTTCATTATTGTATTTGGATGAAGATACTTGCTCAATATCTTTCGCCATATCAATATTTTCATTGTCCTTCTTTTTTGAACACCCCACAGACATAATCATCAAAACTAAAATAGCAGTTTAAAGTACAAACAATTTCTAACTTCTCTTCATTTGTTTTCCATCCTATTGTAATATTTTTCCTTATCATGCTATTCTAGGCTTCTTTAGACAATAATGATATGCCCCCTGTCATTCGACCGTTTTGCTTGAGCATAGAAGCAAGAAATATCTTAAATTACAACATCATAATCGACACATTCAGGATTCGACTTATAACGTTCTACTACAGCAGGACAATTATGTGGCATAGAAGGACTCCAAAAACACCTTTTGCATTTTCTGCATTTAACATAATCACTACCTTCAATAACAGCTTTTGCCCAGGCTGGGTCGGCAAGGAGTGCCCTAGCAGAATCGATGGTATCCGCAAGGTCATTATCAATAAGATAGGATGCAAGCTCAGGCTCAAGTATATTATGGACAACTGATACTGGCACCCTACCCTTTACATACTCATGAAGTTTGGTCCCATACCAAACTATATGGCTGTAGGGTAAGCCTTCAGGACAATTTATCTCCTCTGGTCCGATACCTGCAGAAACCTGAAGGTAATCAATTCCTGCCTCTATGTATGCCTCAGCGATAGACCATGCCTCTTCAAGAGTAGGTTCAGCACCAGGCGTACGTGCCGATATAATAAAGTCATTTCCACATGACTGACGTATACCATGTATGATTTCACAAGCGAAACGGGTACGATTTTCTATGCTGCCCCCATATTTATCTGTTCTTTTGTTAGCAGTCGGACTGACAAACTGATTTATCAGATAGGAATGACATGCATGAAGCTGCACACCATCATAGCCAGCCTTTTTAGCACGAATAGCAGCATCTATGAATAGATTACGAAGATTTATTATCTCATCATGTGATAACTCTAGGGTCTGTTTCTCTCTCCATATTATAGATGAAGGGCCTTTTGACGGTCCACACTCAGGATGAGTATTATAGCCTCCATGATGTATTTGTACTAATACTATAGAACCATGCTTATGACAAGCTTCAGTTATTTTGCGATGACCTTCTATCTGGCCATCCTCCCATAAACCAAGCTGTGAAGGGTCAAGTCTCCCATCTGGTGTCACACAGGTTGCTTCAACAACTATCAGCCCTACACCTCCCTCAGCCCTATCCTCATAATGCTTAGCAAATCTCTGG
>JAAYRC010000234.1 GCA_012518975.1 Clostridiales bacterium | reverse complement strand
GGCTATAGCTTTACCCCAATTATTTTAATGTTATATGCTTTTTATACTTTTTTATAGCTAGTGTAATTCATTGTGGTATAATAGACTAAAGATAAGATATATATAAGCATCAGGAGGTACAAAAGCATATTATGGGCACATTTGTGAAGTTTAAAAATGTAAATAAAATATATAAAACTGGTGATGTAAATCTCTTCGCATTAAATGATGTTTCATTTGAGATAGAAAAAGGAGAGGTTTGTGTTATTTTAGGTCAATCTGGTGCGGGAAAAACTACGCTTTTAAATATACTTGGAGGTATGGATACTCTTACTTCTGGAGAGGTAACCTTAGGCGATAAGGTTATTTCTTTGTTTAGCAAGAGAGAGCTTACCAAGTTTAGGCGGGAGGATATTGGATTTGTATTTCAATTCTATAATCTCATTCCCAACCTTACAGCCCTTGAAAATGTAGAGATTGTGACTCAGATGATAAAGGACCCCTTGCCAGCCGACCAAGTGCTTAAAAGCGTGGGTCTAGAAGACCGACTTAACAACTTTCCAGCACAGCTTTCTGGTGGAGAGCAACAAAGGGTGGCTATTGCTAGAGCCTTGGCAAAGAACCCTAAGATACTCCTATGTGATGAGCCTACGGGTGCCCTTGATTATGAGACTGGAAGGCAGATACTAAAGTTATTACAGGATCAAAGTCGTAAAAAAGGGATGCTAGTTGTTATTGTTACTCATAACTCGGCACTTGTGAATATGGCGGATAGGGTCATAAGAATGAGGAGTGGTTCAGTAGTATCTGTGGATAAAAATGAAAATGCCTTACCTATAGAGGAGATTGAGTGGTAATGAGACTAAGCTCGGCATGGACTAAGAATAATTACAGAGAGATTAAGCATACATGGGAACGCTATATTGCTATTGTGGCAATTATTGCTCTAGGTGTAGGCTTTTTTTCTGGACTCAAAATTACAAAGACAGCTATGGTTAAAAGTCTAGATGATTATGTTAATGAGTTTCATATGTATGACTTTCGTCTCATTTCTACTCTTGGATTAACTAAGGAGGATGTAGCCTATTTTAATGAACAGGGAAATGACACTGCAGAAGGTCAAATAGCTATGGATTTTATAGCTGATATAGATAGTGATTTATATGAAGAAGATAAACGGGTTATTTTAAAAGCTCACTCAATAACTAATGCTGTGAATAATATTGATGTTTTGTATGGAAGAATGCCAGAAGCTAATAATGAGCTTGTATTAGATGCTTCCCCTTTTTCCAATGATATTATAGGGGCTAGGATTCATATCTCGCAGGCTAATGATGAGGATACATTGGAGGCCTTTAAGTATAATGAGTATACTGTAGTAGGTATTGCAAATTCCGTAAACTACTTAAATTATGACAGAGGAACAACTAACCTAGAAACTGGTTCTGTATATGGATTTGTATACTTACCTGAGAATGGATTTTCTCTAGATTATTATACTGAGATAATGCTTGGTTTAGATAGTGAAGGGGAGATATATAGTACAGAATATGAAGATTTTATAGCCCATAAGGAAGAATCCGTTAAAAAAGTCCTAGATGAAAGGGTAAATATTCGCTATCAGGATATTGTTGGGGAGGCAAATGAGGCCCTGGTAGAGGCAGAGAAGGAATATAATGATGGATATAATGAGTATCTAGATAAAAAGGCTGAAGCTGAGGCAGAGTTAGAATATGCATGGGCAAAACTTGAAGAGGCTAAAAAGGAGATTAGTGAGAACGAAGAAAAGCTAAAAGACGGAGAAATTAAGCTGGCTGAGGGAGAAGAAGAATATAGAAAGGGCTTAAAAGAATATGAGGATAGACTTAAGGAATATGAAGATGAGAAAGCTAGTACTTTAGCTTTACTTAAGTCAAATCAGGAAGAGCTTAACAATAATAGGCAGACTATTGAACTGGCAATGGCTCAGATTGAAGAAAGTGGCCTACTTAATCAGTATCCGCAACTAAGAGAATCAATTATCCAGTTAGAGCTAGGTCTATCAATGTTAGATGATACTAGTTCCCCTGAATACCTTGCTCTAAAGGCTAGGCTTGATCAAACGAGGGCGGCAGTAGAAGAGATTGAAAAGACAGGTGTTATTGATCAATATGAAATCCTTAAGAGTTCATTAAGCAAGTTAGAAGCTAGCCAGGTAGACCTAGATAAGGGAAAAGAAGAGGCTCTTAGTAAATTTGCTCAGGCTGATAGAGAGTTTAAAGAAGCAAAGGATAAGTTAGATTCTAGCTATGATGAGATAGAAAGAAATAAACTTGAGATTGAAGATGGATGGACCGCTCTTGAAGAGGGTCGGATTGAATATGAGAATGGACTTTTAGAGTATGAGGATGGGAAAAAAGAAATAAAAGAGAGCTTTCTGAAAGCAGAAGAAGACCTGGCTGAGGGTAAAATCCTGATAGAGGAAGCAAAGAATAAGATAAAGGATATACCTGAGCCAAAGGCATATGTTCTAAATAGAAATCACAATATGGGATATGTGAACTTTGATAATGATTCCTCTATTGTAGAAGGTGTTGCTGAAATATTACCTATTTTCTTCTTTCTAGTGGCTGCTCTTGTATGTTCAACAACTATGACTAGAATGGTGGATGAGCAACGAACCCAAATAGGTACACTGAAGGCTCTTGGATACAGTAATAGGGCAATAACTAGTAAATACATGTTTTATTCTGCCAGTGCGGCTTTGACAGGGTGTCTGGCAGGGTTTTTCCTAGGAACCAAATTCTTTCCAATGGCAATAATGAAAGCTTATAGTATATTGTATAATGTATCATCAATCAAATATATATTTGACCTAAGGTTGGCCATCATATCACTGCTTGTCTCATTGTTATGTTCAGCTGGTGTGACCTATATTTCATGTAAAAGTGAGCTCTTGCAGATGCCAGCTTCTCTTATTCGCCCCAAGGCTCCCAAGGCTGGAAGGAGGGTCTTGTTGGAGCGGATACCCCTTATATGGAGGAGGGTAAGCTTTCTTTATAAGGTATCGATTCGTAACATACTTAGATATAAAAGAAGATTTTTTATGACAATTACCGGTGTTGCAGGATGTACTGCCCTAATAGTAGCGGCTATGGGAATTAGAGATTCTGTAAAGAATGTAGCTAATGACCAATTTGATTATATTATGGTATATGATTATGAAATCTCATTTTCAGAGGAACAGAGCCTAGAAGATAGAGACAAGTTCATAAAACATCACTCAGGCCTCTTGTCTGAATGTGTATTTGTTACTACGGATGATATTGAGCT
>JAAYRC010000233.1 GCA_012518975.1 Clostridiales bacterium | reverse complement strand
TGTAATGCAAATGAGCGCAGATATATCAGCCGTAACAGAATTGACAGTAGACGGCGCAATAATTGAGAATGGGAGAATTAAACTGATAGATGACGGGAAGACACATCATTGTGTGCTGCGTATGGCAAATATCTTGCTTGTTGACTAATTTTAAATTTAGTTTTATACTTTATTAAGAAATAACATTGCTTGAAAAAAGAAGGAGAAATTATATGGCTAAAGTAATTACCATGGGTGAAATTATGCTTCGTCTTTCAACTCCCGGATATCAAAGATATATGCAAGCTAACAGCTTTGATATAAACTATGGCGGTGGTGAGGCTAATGTAGCGGTATCATTGGCCAACTATGGTCATGAAACTTATTTTGTTACTAAGGTTCCTAATAATCCTATTGGGGATTGTGCAATAGCTGCTCTTAGAAAATTTAATGTCAACTGTGATTATATTGCTAAGGGTGGAGATAGACTGGGTATATATTTTCTAGAAACTGGGGCCTCTATGAGAGCGTCCACTGTAGTTTATGATAGGGCAAATTCTTCAATAGCAGAGGCTAACCCTTCAGACTTTGATTTTGATAAAATTTTCGATGGAATGGATTGGTTCCACTTTACTGGTATAACACCAGCAATTAGTGATAAGGCTGCTTTACTCACAGAGGAAGCCCTAAAGGCAGCAAAAAGAAATAATCTTACCGTGTCAGTAGATCTTAACTATAGAAAAAAGTTATGGACACCTGAGAAGGCTCAGACTATTATGACCAATCTTATGCAATATGTTGATGTATGTATTGGTAATGAAGAAGATGCTGAAAAGGTGCTTGGTTTTAAGCCTGGTAAGACTGATGTGACTAGTGGTGAATTAGAGCTTGCTGGCTATCAGGATATTTTCCAGCAGATGATTAAGAAATTTAATTTTAAATATGTTGTAAGCTCCCTAAGGGAAAGTTATTCAGCTTCAGATAATGGATGGTCTGCCTGTATTTATGATGGTAAGGAATTTTATCATTCTACAAAATATGATATTAGAATTGTTGACCGTGTTGGTGGTGGAGATTCTTTTGCTTCGGGTCTAATATGTGGTCTTTTAGATGGTAAGAAGATGAAGGATTCCTTAGAGTTTGCGGTTGCCGCATCTGCGTTAAAACATACAATACCTGGTGACTTTAACATGGTAACAAGAGCTGAAGTAGATGCATTGGTTGGTGGGGATGCTTCGGGAAGAGTGCAAAGATAATAATTTGCTATTTATGAATTTTATATAATAAGCCAACTTTCCAAGTTAATCTGGATTTTTGGCTTGTTATTATGTAAAAACAAAACTAATATGGAGGTTTAACATGAGAAAAATTAAGTCAAAAAATAAGCAAGAGCAAAAGACTCCTATGAGTAAGAATACTAGGATACTTTTAATTGCCTTAGGCGGTGTAATTTTGTTGGGAATTATCATCTTAATGATAGTTGAAGCTAGTATGGGGAAGATTACAGTAAAAAACAAATCCAATAACAAGCTTGAGTATGTAAAAGCATACTTTGTAGATGCTGAGGGCATGGTTGGGGAAGAGACAATGTACTTTGAAAACATAAACAAAGGTGAAAAATTAGCAGATGAATTAAATAAAATTAACTTATCATATCTTGAAGCTAATCTTGAGGTGAGATTTAAATTTGAGGGTCAGGATGAGCTTTTTGTAGACGCAGGATATTTTAATGATATATTTGATGGTAATGTTACCATTAGCTTTAAGGATATAGATGAAGAATCTGTCCTACTTAAGGTAAAGGCTTCTTCAGGACTTGTTCCATCACCTCAAATAAGTTGTAATGAAGAACATATCATTAATCTTAAGGAAGGTATAGTAGAAGAGTAAAAAACGGGTTTGCCCCTAATTATAAGGAGAAGTATATGATTAAATTATTTGACAAAGGCGTATATCTACTTAATGGTAAAGACATAATTGAAGAATCAAAAGAGGCTGGTCTGGCCATATCCCAGAAAACAGGAAACGAGGATATTAGTAAGGATGTGGCTAAGGCTGGAACCATGGCATATAAAATCCTAAAAAGTCATAACACATCAGACAACATGACTAATCTGAAAATTAAATTTGATAAGCTTATATCTCACGATATTACATATGTAGGAATTTTGCAGACTGCTAGAGCAAGCGGTCTTGAAAAATTTCCACTTCCTTACATACTTACTAATTGCCACAATAGCCTATGTGCTGTGGGAGGAACCATAAATGAGGATGATCACATGTTTGGCTTATCCTGTGCAAAAAAATATGGTGGTATATATGTACCTGCCCATCAAGCCGTAATCCATCAATATGCACGGGAAATGTTAGCCGAAACAGGTAATATGATTTTAGGTTCCGATAGTCATACCCGATATGGTGCTTTAGGAACCATGGCAGTAGGTGAAGGAGGACCTGAGCTGGTTAAGCAGCTTCTTGAGAAAACCTATGATATTGCCATGCCTGAGGTGGTGGCTGTATATTTGACAGGGACTCCAAGAAAGGGTGTGGGTCCTCAGGATATTGCTTTGGCCATAATAAAGGCTGTATTTAAGAATGGATATGTTAACAATAAGGTTATGGAGTTTGTCGGTGAAGGTATAAATAATCTAAGTATGGATTATAGGATAGGTATAGATGTTATGACGACAGAAACCACTTGCTTATCCTCAATATGGGTTACTGATGATGCAGTTAAGGACTACTATGAAATACATAATAGACCCAATGACTTTAAATATATAAAACCAGATCCAGTGGCTTATTATGATGGCTTAGTCTTTGTTGACTTATCTCAGATCAAGCCCATGATTGCTATGCCTTTTCATCCTAGCAATGCATACACTATTGATGAATTAAATGCAAATATTTATGACATCCTTAATGAGGTTGAGAAAAACGCTCTTGTTAGCCTTGATAATAAGATTAAATACAGCCTAAAGGATAAGGTTAGAGATGGAAGACTTTATGTAGAACAGGGTACTATAGCAGGTTGTGCTGGTGGAAGTTTTGAAAATATCTGTGATGCTACAGATATATTAGATAATAAATATATTGGAAGTGATGAGTTTTCTCTAAGTATTTATCCGGCTAGTCAACCAATATTCATGGAACTTGTTAATAATGGAGCCATTGCTAAGCTTACTGCTTCAGGGGCTTCAATCCGTACAGCATTTTGTGGTCCATGTTTTGGCGCTGGAGACACTCCAGCAAATAATAGCCTAAGCATAAGACATACTACTAGGAACTTCCCTAACAGAGAAGGCTCAAAAATCACCAATGGACAAATATCCTCTGTTGCCTTAATGGATGCCAGATCTATTGCCGCCACAGCAGCAAATAAGGGATACTTAACTTCTGCTGAGAATATAGATGCAAGCTTTGGAAAACCCAAGTATTTCTACGATAGTAGAATATATGATAATAGGGTCTACAATGGTTTGAATAAGCCAGACTTTTCAGTAGAAATAAAGCGTGGTCCAGGAATTGTTGATTGGCCTGAAATGACTGAGCTTACTGATGATTTAATATTAAAGATAGTATCAGTTATCAATGATCCTGTTACTACTACTGATGAATTAATTCCATCAGGAGAAACCTCTTCATATCGTTCTAATCCTTTGGCACTTGCAGAATACACCTTATCCAGAAAGGATCCAGAATATGTGGGTCGTGCTAAGGAAGTTCAAAAGGCTGAGAAGGCAAGAGTGGCAGGAGAGGATGTGACTATATCTAACCCTGAACTTGAGAATGTATACCAAGCTATTGAGAAAAAGTTTAAAATAGATAGAAAAAACACTCAAATTGGAAGCACTATATATGCTGTTAAGCCTGGTGATGGTTCCGCAAGAGAACAGGCAGCTAGTTGCCAAAAGGTTCTTGGTGGTTTTGCAAATATTGCAAAGGAATACGCCACAAAAAGATATAGGTCTAATCTTATAAATTGGGGTATGTTGCCCTTTGTAATAGATGGTGATTTACCATTTTCAAATGGTGATTATCTATATATTAAGGATATCAAGAAGGTCATACAAAATAAAGATTCAGACATTAAGGCATATGTAGTTAATAAAGATATGAAGGAGTTTTCCTTAAGTCTTGGTCAGCTTACAGATGATGAAAGAGAAATTATATTAAAGGGTTGCTTAATTAATTTCTATAGGGGCTAGAAGATTGGCCTGAAATAAAGAATACCTCCAGATAGTTGCTTATTATAACTAACTGGAGGTTAACTATTTTAGTAAATATACGATTTATTCTTTTACTTGCAATCAGCCATATAAAGCTTCAAGATAAATCCGTAAATCCTCATCTTTTTCTAGGGCATCTTTGGCTTTTTCCTCAACACTTTGAATTAGTTCTTGGACTTTTTGGTCCTGATCCCTATCAGTAAAATAGGCTTTAAGAAAATCATCCATTTCCGATGTAAAAATCTTGAAATCACCAGCTTGGTCCTTTATGAGATAGAACTTGTCCAATACTGGATAAGTAGTTTTTATATTTATATATTTTAATTCATTATAGACATATACAATATATGCTCCATCCTGGTAGCTTTTCATTATATAACAAGTAATATCTCTAATATCGTCTAGAAATCGGGTTTCATTTTCTAATTCAGATAGGGGTTTGGCCTTATCTGGATCAGTTAATAGGCTTTTTACCAAGTCGTAGTCACAGGAAATATTTGCTACATAATAGTCATTAAAAAAGTTCTCTATTTCAGGAACTCCACCTTTTGTTAATTCAAAAACAGGAGCTGGTGATGGGGCTGATGTAGGACTGGGCGATGGTGTAGGTGGTAGACCAGCTAGATTGTTATCCTCCGCCTTATTTATTTCATTGACCTCTTGACTGGTCTCATCATTATTGTTGGTGTATATATTCTCCTGATTTAAGCTGGTAGCCTCACTTATATTTTTACTATTGGAAACTGGATAAAGGGTTCCAATTAAAAGGATTATGCCACCAAATCCCATACAATATATCAAGGTGAATATAAATGATTTTTTTATATTAGGCTTCATGTCTTACTCCTTAATGTAATATTAAATACTACAGTCCAATTTTAACTAATAATACTACAAATTACAAGTTAAATATAAATAAGATGTAACATATTTGTAACAACTTATTATTCTTCTTATTATTACTTGAGAAATATACTGGGATATATTAGAATTAATTCAATGATTAGTTATGGACTTATAAATAGCTATATACTTTTTTATAACATATGTTAAAATTAGATTATTAAACTACTAAAGTTAGGAGAAATGATATGGCAACTATTATCGATGGGAAAAAAACTTCAACAGAAATTAAAGATGAACTAAGAGAACAAGTGGCAAAGTTAAATAAGATAAATTCCGATGTAACCCTGTGTGTTATCCAGGTTGGAGCTGATCCTGCCTCGACTATTTATGTAAACAATAAGAAGAAGGCATGTGAATATATAGGTATCAAATCATTATCCTATGAACTTCCTGAAGAAACAACCCAGGACCAGCTTGTTGAGCTTATTAATGAGCTTAATGTCCAGCCTAAGGTAAACGGGATTTTGGTACAGTTACCACTGCCTAAGCATATTGATGAGGATAAAATCATACAGACCATATCTCCAGATAAGGACGTGGATGGCTTTCATCCCCAAAGCGTAGGAAGGTTAAGCATAGGTCAAAAAGGCTTTGTTTCTTGTACACCAGCCGGTATTGTGGAGCTTTTAAAACGTTATAATATTCCTATAGAGGGTAAGGAATGTGTTATAGTTGGAAGAAGTAATATAGTAGGTAAGCCTATGGCTATGTTAATGCTTAGGGAAAATGCAACAGTAACCGTATGCCATTCAAGAACAAAGAATCTGGCTGAAATTACAAAAAGAGCTGACATCTTAATAGTAGCTATTGGTAAAGCCAAATTTATAAGCAAGGAATATGTTAAAGAGGGTGCAGTTGTAATAGATGTGGGTATGCATAGAGATGAAAATAACAAGCTATGCGGTGATGTGGATTTTGATGATCTTGTAGATAAGGTTAAGGCTATAACTCCAGTACCAGGCGGAGTTGGCCCCATGACAATAGCAATGTTGATGCGTAACTGTGTGGAATCAGCAGTTATAAAATAATAATTGAAAATAATAAGGAAAAAATTAAATGGAGCATGATATGGACATATATTTTATTTCATTAGGTTGTGATAAAAACCTAGTAGACAGCGAGAACATGCTGGGAATTCTTCATGAGAATGGATACTCTATAACAGATGATGAATTGATGGCAGATATAATTATTGTTAACACCTGTTGCTTTATTCATGACGCTAAGGAAGAAAGTATACAAACCATCTTAGAGATGGCTCAGTATAAGGAGATTGGCAAGCTTAAGGCTTTAATTGTTACGGGTTGCTTGGCTGAACGATATAAGGATGAGATATTGAAGGAAATACCTGAGGTTGACGCACTTCTTGGAACTACAGGATTTACTGAGATTTTAAAGGTGGTTGAAGAGGTTTTAGAGGGAAATAGATCTACATACTTTGCCGACCTCAAGCAATTACCTAAAAATAAATCAAAAAGAATATTGTCTTCTATAAGTCATTATTCTTATCTTAAGATTGCTGAAGGATGTGATAAGCATTGTACTTATTGCATTATTCCAAAGGTAAGAGGAAACTATAGAAGCAGACCTATGGAAGACCTTCTAGAGGAGGCAAGATACCTGGCATCTCAGGGGATTAAAGAATTAATTATAGTTGCCCAGGAAACCACATTATATGGGACAGATATATACGGAAAAAAAACTTTGCCAGACCTATTAAGAAAGCTTTGTGAAATTGAAGGAATTGAGTGGATACGACTTTTATATTGCTATCCTGAGGAAATTACTTTGGAATTAATAGATGTGATAAAAAGCGAGTCAAAGATATGCAAATATCTAGACATACCAATTCAGCACTGCTCGGATAGAATTTTAAAACTAATGGGTCGTAGAACCTCTAAAGAGGATATTATAGGAATTGTAAATAGCTTAAGAGAGGAAATACCGGACATTACACTTAGGACCACATTGATTACTGGTTTTCCTACTGAAACAGATGATGAGCACCAGGAGCTTTTAAACTTTATTAAAGAACTTAGGTTTGAACGTTTGGGGGTATTTACCTACTCTAAGGAGGAGGATACTCCTGCCGCATTATTAAAGCCTCAGATTACAGCAAAGATTAAGAAAGCAAGGCAAAAACAACTAATGGAACTTCAACAATCCATAGTATTTGAACTATGTGACTCATATATAGGTCGGGAATTTGAAGTGATTATTGAAGGAAGAATAGCGGATAAGGAAGATGTATATGTGGGTAGAACCTATATGGATGGACCACAGGTGGATGGTTATATTTTCATAAACTCCGAGGATGACTTAATGTCTGGTGATATAGTTCGTGCTAAAGTTACTGGAGCAAATAATTATGATTTGATTGGAGATATTGTGAAAGGAAGTGCTGAATAATGAATTTACCCAACAAAATAACAATAGGTCGTGTTTTACTTATTCCCCTTTATTTGGTATTTATGTTAGTAACACAAATTCCATACGGGAGATATATAGCTGCTGCCATCTTTATAATTGCAGCAATTACAGATTCCATAGATGGTCATATTGCAAGAAAGAATAATTTGATTACTAACTTTGGTAAGTTCATGGATCCAATAGCTGACAAGCTTTTGGTATGTTCTGCCCTTATATGTTTTGTGGAGTTTAATCAAATACCTAGCTGGATTGCAATAATTATTATTGGAAGAGAATTTATTGTTAGTGGTTTTCGTCTTGTAGCATCTGACAGCGGTGTTGTAATACCAGCAGATGTGTGGGGAAAGATAAAAACCACAGTCCAAATTATAATGAGTATATTGCTTACAGTGAACTTGGATTATGAGGTTATAAATATTCTTGAGCGGATATTAGTGTATCTAGCACTTGCCTTAACAATTATCTCTATGATTGATTTCCTATATAAAAATCGAGAAATTATACTTGCTAATAAATAAAAACAAAGGGGTCCTATCTTATGATAGTTGAATTAATTAGTATAGGTACTGAGCTTCTTATGGGCAACATTATTAATACAAATGCAAATTATTTATCCATTCAATGTGCCAATCTGGGTTTTTCTATGTATCATCAGGTTACAGTTGGAGATAATAAGGGTAGACTTAGTGAGGCCATAAAAACTGCTCTTCTTAGGTCAGATATAATAATCTTAACAGGTGGACTTGGTCCAACATCCGATGATATTACTAAAGAAACCCTAGGACAAATCCTAGGACGAAGACTTGTTATGGACCAGCATTCACGTCAAAGAATTTTGTCTTATAAAGTCAAAT
>JAAYRC010000232.1 GCA_012518975.1 Clostridiales bacterium | reverse complement strand
TTGGACGAAGTATCTTGGGAGCCCTTGGAGCTCTTAGCATACTTGCTTGTGGCATATCATCACCTAACAAAGGCTGTAGATAATACTTAAATTCATCCGTTACATTGTTGCCATCCTTATTGATATATTCATCGGGCATAAGCCTAGTATTTGCAGCTACATTCTTAAGATCAGTCATCTTATATTCCACTGAATAATTTCCTGTTCTATTAATTGTAATAGAACCATCTATATTATGCCATATAGCAAACTGAGCAGCCTTTTCTCCTACCTCTCTTGCTTCATGTTGGTCAACACTGGATACACAGCCAAAGAATGATCTCTGAAGATAACCCAGTGTATCCGATCTAACCCTTTGAATACCCAGCTTTGTTTTAATCTGTTCTGAAAGAATGTCTCCAAGCATTCCAGTTCCAGATAACTGTCTATTACCATGGGCATCTACCTCGCCCTTTAAATACTCTGTAATAATAGGCTTTCCATTACTACCTTTGATACCCTCTGATATAGCAATTATACATCTACCGTATTTATCATATACTCCCTTTACATCTCTAAGGAACTTATCCATAGTAAATTCACGCTCTGGAAGATATATTAGGTGAGGACCATCATCTGGATATTTTTGAGCAATTGAGGATGCAGCTGTTAAAAATCCAGCATTTCTACCCATTACCACTCCGATATGCACTCCTGGTAGTGCACGATTATCAAGATTAAGCCCTATAAATGACTGTGCAACAAATCTTGCAGCTGAAGGATATCCAGGAGTATGGTCATTCATCATTAAGTCATTGTCAATTGTCTTAGGTATATGAATAGCTCTGAATTCATAGTCTGAATCTTCTGCCTGTTTGTTTACGATTCTTACTGTATCGGCAGAGTCATTTCCTCCAATGTAAAAGAAATATCTGACATTATGGGCTTTAAAAACCTTAAATATCTCTTGGCAGTAGTTTTCATCCGGCTTATCTCTGGTAGAGAATAAGGCTGAAGAAGGGGTAATAGCAACCGACTCTAGGTTATGAGTGGTTTCCTGTGTTAAATCAAGGAATTCCTCGTTGATAATACCCTCCACACCGTTTACAGCACCATATACTTTTGTTATTTGCTGAAACTTTCTTGATTCTAGAACGGTTCCGACTAATGACTGGTTTATTACAGCTGTCGGTCCACCACCCTGAGCTACAACTACCTTTCCTTCTAGTTTCATACTTTGTTAGACTCCTCTCATTTTATGTTTTATATAAATATATATATTTATATTATTTTTTACATAAGTGACCAGGATTTGTTAATTGAAGTTATTATCCATTATAAAACTATACTGCTAATTATACCATAATATCCTTATAAAATCATTTGATGAATTTTTATTTTATCCATTATCTTTTTCTAAAATAATTTCTGCACCCTCAATGTGCTTTTTACTCATTTTATGCCTAAGTTTTCTGTTTTCTACTGTGTCAAATATAATAGAAAAATCATAATCATCTGGATATAATTTAGAAGCTGCAACATGAAGCTTAACCCTCTTATGATTAATCCATATCTTTTTCTTTTGTAATTGTACCCTTAGAACTCCTTTATCGTTTACAGGCTCACATACTATACCTATTTTCTTATCAGGATATATTATTACACTATCACCTATTTGAAATTTGTCTTTAGGAACATATAGCTTTGGTAAACTAGGCTTTTTAAGGGTTGTAGATCTTGATTTATATTTGTATTCTACACTCGTAGTCCCAAACTCGAGATCCTTTGGAATCTTGTCTCCATAGGCCGCTTTAATCGCTGTATCTAACATTGACTTTGGCATACCAAGTCTACTAGATATATGGAAAGCACAGCTTTCTCCTGCTTCACCCAGAACTAATTGATAAAGGGGTCTTAGGCTTTCCTTATCAAAGGTCATTCTTGCATTTACAATACTAGTCTCCTTTTCTGCATAATTTTTTACCTCAGGATAATGTGTGGTAACCAGGAATAATGCACCACTCTTTTTTAGCTCCTCAAGTATGGCTATGGCTATACCCATCCCCTCTGTGGGGTCAGTACCAGATCCTAGCTCATCCATAACAACAAGGCTATCCCTATTTACATTTTTCAAAATCTCTAG
>JAAYRC010000231.1 GCA_012518975.1 Clostridiales bacterium | reverse complement strand
TGCACACTATGTCCAAACTGGTCCACTACCCTTACCTTCTTTAACTCATACTTACTCTCACACAGATACTTCAAATCCCTAGCCAAGGTCCCAGGATCACAGGACACATATACTATCTTTTCTGGTCCAATATCCAATATAGTATCAAGAAGACTCTGATCACAGCCCTTTCTAGGAGGATCTACAACAATAAGGTCAGCACTTATATTATCCTCCTTATACTTCTTAGGAAGGACCTCTTCAGCTGCCCCCACATAAAATTCCACATTCTCAATCCCATTAATCTTGGCATTAGTCCTGGCATCATCTATTGCTTCAGCTACAATCTCAACCCCATAAACCATCTTAGCCCTCTGAGCCAAGAATAAGGATATAGTACCAATCCCACAATACAGATCCCAAACTACTTCATTTCCACTTAAGTTCGCATAATCAAGTGCTATATTATATAACTTCTCCGTTTGAATAGGATTTATCTGAAAGAAAGATAAGGGAGATATCCTATATTTGATAGGGCCTATGTTATCGGTTATATAAGCCTCTCCCCATATCGGTACAATTCTATCACCCAGTATAACATTGGTCTTTTTCCTGTTAATATTCAGGCATATGCTCTTCATCCCATTAATTTTACTAAGCCCCTCTATAAGCTCCTTCTTATGAGGAATATCATCACCATTGATTACAAGACATACCATTATCTCCCCTGTGGTGTAGGCAACCCTTGTAAGAATATGACGAACAAGTCCCCTATGATTAACTTCATCATAAGGTTCTAACTTACATTTTTCTATAAATGAACGCAAAAACCCAATTATCTCTACATTCTCCTTTGCCCCAATATAGCAATGGTCTGTATCAATTATGGAATGCGTCCTTCCAGCATAGAAGCCAATAACCACTTTCCCTTCTTTATCCTTGCCTACAGGAAACTGACTCTTATTACGGTAATAATAAGGGTCATCCATTCCGCATATAGGCTCCATTGGAATATCAGTAAAACCGCCTATCCTTGTAAGACAGTTTCTTAACTTTTCCTCTTTATACTCCAGTTGCTTAGCATAATTAATATGCATAATCTGGCATCCGCCACATTTATCTGCTATAGGACATCTTGGCTTAACCCGGTCGGCGGAGGGCTCTATTATTTCTACAAGCCTGGCATATCCATAATTTTTACCAGTCTTCATAACTTTAACCAATACCTTATCACCTATAGCCGTGTCCTTAACAAAGAGGGTATATCCTTCATACTTACCTATGCCCTCTCCCTTAGTCCCTATATCATCTATTGTTATAATAACCTGTTCATTCTTCTTAATCATATTTATGACTACTTTCTATTGATAATTAATTGCCAGCAGATATGTCTCTATTATTGTCTGACTCTTGCCTTATTCTATCCCTTTTGTGCTCCTCATAATATTGGATTCAAATAGTCTCTGATAGCCCATCCATTCTTCCTTGGAGTCGCCAGTACTTAGTAGCTCTGTCATGGTCTGGAGTTTTGCATCTGTATTATCTGCAAAATGAAGTGCCATAGCTTCAATGGTTGCTGGTTTTTTCGGTGACCCATATTCTAGCTCCCCATGATGAGCCAGTATGCAATGTATCAGCTCCATAGAAAGTTTGCCTGGAAAATTCACGATTTCTTTAATTTTTTCTCTTATCTTATTTGCACCTATAAAGATATGTCCCAAAAGCTGCCCCTCATCCGTATAATCATTTCTAGGAAATGATGAAAGCTCATCCATCTTTCCTATATCGTGGAGTAAACCAGCTACTATTAGTACATCTCTATTTATAATTGGATAGTTGGCCGCATAGTAATCGCACATATTCACAACACTTAAAGTATGCTCTAGAAGGCCTCCCATAAAACTATGATGTACACTCTTAGCTGCAGAATGTTCCTTGAATCTCTTAATAAAAGCCTCATCATTAATAAAGAACTCCTCTGCAAGCTGTCTAAGATTTGTTTCCTTTATAGTCCCAATATAGTATTTTATCTTACGATACATATCCTCCACATCACGAGTGGTCTTAGGAAAATAATTTTCCGGATCATACTCCCCTTCTCTACTTTTGTATATTCTACTTATATTTAATTGGAGTGCATCCTGAAAACTATTAACCCTGGCATCTATATTTACGAAATCCATAGCTTCATATTGCTTTATCTCGTTATTAAAATCCCATATCTTTCCATCAATTGTCCCTGTCTTATCCTGTAAAATCAAAGATACATATTGCTTACCACTTTTCCCTGTTAATATCTGCTTTGATTTACACAGATAAATTTCATTTTTAATAAAATCTCCCTCTCTTAAATCCTGAATATACCTCATCTCTACCTAAACCTTTCTAATATGCTCATTCATTAACTCTTACCCATTATAACCTACCATCATGGATATATAAAGAAAAATATACTACTTAGGATAACCATATCCTTAGTGGGACCTTTTTATGTAATAGGTCACATATTCCTATTACATAAAAAGGACTGTATTCATATTGGTTATACCAACTGAAAACAGTCCATATCTTACTTTAATTCTTCTATATATTACTTCTTAGGTTACTGGATCTTTTCGCCTAATACTAGCTTGATTTCCATTTCCTTATCAGTCGTTCCAGAAGTTCTCTTAATCTTAAATACCGCCTGTTCTCCAGGTGTATATTCTGAGATAACATTATAAAAATTATTCATATTAGATATGAACCTGTCACCTACATTCAATATAATATCACCACTCATTAATCCTCCATTAAATGCAGGAGAATCCTTCTTAACCTCATATACATAGACTCCCCGTGTAACATTATGCTCTATCATGGCTGCTTTAGTAAGATTTTCAGCTACTACACCACAATAGGTCCTTGGGGTCTGTTCTATCATACTATCAATATATGTTCTTACCTTACTAATACCAATAGCAGTACTTAATTCCTTGTTCAGATCATTTTTTAAGGTACGAGTTATAATTCCAATTATCTCTCCCTTAAGGTTAACTAATATTCCGTCACTTTCCTTATTAAATACCATATTTGTATTAAATAATTCAAGCTCATTGTCTGTAATGCTTACTAAACTTCCCTTGCTGGTGATAATGCCCACATCAATTGAAGAAGGATAACCATTAGGGCTTCCAAGTGCTATAGCTGGACTTCCAACAGAAAGTGTATAAGACTCCCCTAGCTTAGCAACAGATATTTCTTTCATAAGCTTAGTAGGGATATCTATTGTATTAACAGAAATAATCGCTAGGTTTAGCTCGCTTTCGTAATCATGTAAAACTGCGTCTATTGATGTGTTTTCATTAATCTCTAATTTAATACTGCTTGCATCCTTTATCCTATCTAGGCTGACTAAAAGCATTAACTTAGACCCGCTGTGTTTCAATACAACACCAACTGTATATATCCTTTTCTCAATAGGATTGCCAAACCAATCCTTGCCATCAATTATACTAGAAACTGTCAGTATAGACTTGTTAACTTCATC
>JAAYRC010000230.1 GCA_012518975.1 Clostridiales bacterium | reverse complement strand
AGATTGTTGAAGATTGATGTTCATTACAACGGATTATTATAAAATTACACATTATATAAAGTGTAGATAGTTTTAGTTGTCAGTGTAGTAAATATACTTTATACTTGTTGTAGAACTATGCACTAAATCATCAATAAACCATTACTAGTTCAACAGTAGAAGGAAGAACTATTACCTGATTGACACTAGGACAATTATATCATGGGTTTAACTAAGCCTATTAAACAAAATTCATTAAAATATTGAGGTGTAGTAATGTATCTAATAATATTATACGAGGAGAAGGAATTATGAAGACTAAGATAACAAACCCAATTATTAAATCAATTTACACGGCAGATCCTGCACCCATGGTTGTGGGCGATACACTTTACCTATATACCACTCATGATGAGGACGAACTCATCAATGATTTTTATACAATGGTTGACTGGCATTGTTTTTCTACCAAGGATATGGTGAACTGGACCGACCATGGATCCATTTTCTCATTGGATGATATCGAATGGGCTGATGACAGAGCTTGGGCGCCTCAGGCTGTGGAGCGTAACGGTAAGTTTTACCTTTATTGTCCAGTACATAAAAAGGACGGTGGAATGGCAATTGCAGTAGGTATATCTGAGAGTCCTACAGGACCTTTTAAGGATTTGGGGTACCCTCTTGTAGATGAAGGAGATTGGAATGATATCGATCCCACCGTTTTTATAGATGATGATGGTCAGGCATATCTTTATTTTGGAAATCCTGAACTTCGTTATGTTCTTCTGAATGAAGATATGATTTCTTATGACAAAACAGTTGGCATAGTGAAGATTCCTATGACTGAGGAAGCCTTCGGAAAAGGAAGCCATGATACCGGTACAAGCTATGGAGAAGGTCCTTGGTTCTATAAAAGAAACAATCTCTATTATATGGTATATTCAGCTTTTGCTGTGAATCAACAAAATGAACATCTGGCCTATTCAACCTCAACTTCACCAACTGGACCATGGAAGTATGGTGGTGTTCTTATGGAGGCAGGAGATTGCTTTACAAACCATGCGGGAATTGCAGATTTCAAGGGACGTTCTTATCTGTTTTACCATACTTCAGAATTGCCTGGCGGAAGCTTATTCCACAGATCAGTTTGTGTAGCTGAGTTTAAATATAATGAGGATGGCTCTATTGATACTGTAAAAAAGTGTGGCAGTGTGGAAGCAATAGAATAATTGATATTTGAATAAATCTCTTATCTATCATAACACAACT
Organism: Clostridiales bacterium; assembly: GCA_012518975.1. Lineage (GTDB taxonomy): Bacteria > Bacillota > Clostridia > Lachnospirales > Lachnospiraceae > Mobilitalea. Next base: position 12,098 of record JAAYRC010000230.1, on the reverse strand, counting down.
AAAAAGCAAGGAGACTCTAAAAGCTTGTAACCACGGTATATATACTGTTTACAGGATTTTAGGGTTTCTTTTTTCGTTTTGAAGGACTAAATTCTTGAACAAATATATAGATTAAATATTTGTTGTAAAACTACCATCTTTATATAACTTTTGGTACAATATTACTGTAAACAGACATTATAAGTAGGTTTATGAAGAATTTTAAATATATCACAATTATTTCAGGAGAATAATGGGATGATTAAATTATATAGAAAATTATTGCATAAGCATTTATCGGCATATATAGCAGGTTTCTGGCTACTGGGCCTTGTGTCAGGCACGATACAGATATTCCAAATATTTCTGATATCTGAAATAGTCAATAAAACGATAGAAAAACAGGAAGATGTTATAGAATTATTTATACCAACATGCATATGCTTCTTTAGTTACATCCTTATCAAATCCATCAATGATCGATTAATCAATGGAAGTGTAAATAATCTTAGTAGGGAGCTTAGAATTCAGGTTGGCAGGAAGAATAACAGAATGAGACTGGCAGATCTAGAGGAATATGAGCAGGGTAAGATTATTTCTATCATAACAAATGATCTTGACGATATTGGTAAATGGCAGAAATCCCTGTTTCTAATTGGAAATACTGTGACTAAGTTTGTTGGAGGAATTATATCCAGTGTTCTTTTGAGCTGGGAGATAACAGCCATTCTAATCCCGTTTGGGCTTGTTTCAATTTTCACTCCAATGCTCTATCTTAAGGATTTAGAAAAATATCATGTGAATGAGCGTGAGAAGAGTAATAGCATGAACGGAAAGTTAATAGATTCTATTCATTTCCTGAACGTTATAAAAACCTATTGCCTTGAGGAATATTTTAAAGAAGAAAATAAAAAGATACTCAATCAGGATAGCACAATTCGAAAAAAGATTGCCAGAAAATCAGAGCTTGGATATCGAATGGGAGTCATTATCGGTCATATTAATACAGCAATTATCATGCTAAGCGGTGTGTATCTGATTATGAAAGGAACGATTGGAGTCGGCGAGTTGTTCGGAGTAATCATGATTGCGGGAGTATTTGGTGAAGGCATCAATGAATTTCTGAATATGATGCCGAACTATCAGAGCGGTAAAGTTTCTATTCGAAGATTACTGGAGTTTTTAAATAAGCAAGACCATAGGTTGGAGGGCAGAGATGATTTAGAGTTTGATAGGAATGCTGATGTAGTTCAAGTGGAGCATCTGACGTTTGGATATGATGATAAAAAAATATTGGAGGATATATCCTTTAGTGTTGCGCGGGGAGAAAAGATTGCAATAGTTGGACCCAGCGGATGCGGAAAAACAACATTGTTTAAATTGCTGTGCGGTATGTATGAGCTTTCGGAAAAGGAGGGGAGCATTAGACTAATGGGTAAAGATATCAAGGCATTAGCTTTATCCGACCTTGCTTCTATTATGGCTGTGATGCCTCAGGATACCTATATTTTTGCAGGAAGTATAAGGGAAAACATTGTATTAAATTCTAATGATCCCAATGATGATAGAATTGAGGAATTCTGTAAGTGGCTGTTTATTCAGGACATAATCATGAAACAGGAAGGCAGATATGATGCTGAGATATCTTCCATTCAGAAAAACATGTCAAAAGGTCAGGTTCAACGAATGGGACTTGCGAGAGTGATGTATCAGAATAAAGAAATTATGCTGCTAGACGAACCGACATCAGCCTTAGACCATGAATTAAGTAAGAAGATAACAGATGTATTACTCAATATGGGAGATAATATAACCCTAATCATTATAGGGCATAAACTTCAGGAACCATCAATGTTTGACAAAATCATGGTAATGGACCATGGCAGATTGGCAGGTTTTGCCCATCATGATATTCTGATACGAGAATGTAGTATATATCAGGAACTGATACATAGTGGACTTGTTGAGAAAAAGGGATAGAAAATGAAAAGAAAACTTATTTTTCAATTATTGGGAAGTCTCATAAAAAAAACATGGTTTATCTGGATTGCCTCGATTATCTTTCCAGCTGTTTTTACTAATATCAGCAGACTGCTGATTGCTCAGATGACACAGGATTCCATGTATCGTATTACTGGTGAAGATAGAATGATGTCTACAGCATTAATTATCCTATTCTTGCTTGCAGGTGCAGTAACAGCTGAAATGATAGTCAGTTTTTTTAAGTATCTGCAGTATGCATATGGTATTAATACTGAGAATAAACTCAGGGAAAATATGTATCATAATCTGTTACATAGAAACAATCTTCACAGTAAGCTAGATATAGGCGAAATCACTACCAGGTATAACAAGGATGTTAAGGCGGCTGTCTCCTTGATATGTGCAGATTTGGAGAGGCTTATATTTCCGATAATTGTTGGGGCTACCTTCTGTGTGGCTATCTTTTTAAAAAGCTATATTATAGGTATCGGAATCATGTTGATTCTATGTGTTGTTTCAGGACTTAATATCGTATTTATTAATAAATTCAATAATCTTGAAAAGGCAATCCTTGATAAAATGGATATCTATGCAAAACAGATAAGTTCCGCATATGGTGGAAAGATGACTATAAGGATGATGAACCTGCAGGAATACGTGGATAGAAGCAATGAAAAAGTAGTAATGGAATTGGATCATCTGAATAAAAGAAAAGTCAGATTGGCATTTATCAAAGCTCTAACAACAGATAATCTGACAGCATTATGTTCATCACTGATGCTACCATTTGCATGTGTTTTCGTTAGTAGCGGATTGCTTGAACTACCGGAGGCACTTTATATCGCAAGTCTGAGCGGATCAATAATTGGTTTTACAAGTACTTTTTCTACTGCATTGATTGATTTAAAAAAGGATTATGTAAGTGTTGAGAGAATCGAGCAACAGTTGGCGGTTCCCAATGAAAGATATGATATACCTGAACTAACTAATGAGGAGTCAAGTCTGAATGAAAATTCGGATACTGTACTGAAATTCCAGAATCTTAGTGTGGATTATGGCGGCATAATGGTACTTAAGAATGTAAATCTATCCGTAAAAAAAGGTGAAATTGTTGCCTTGGTCGGTAAAAGCGGATGTGGAAAATCAACTCTAATCAAGACAGTGCTTGGCTTTAATGATTATAACGGTATACTCATGTTAAAAGGTAGGAACGCCAGGAATATGACTATTAGTGAGGTCAGGAAAAAAATAGCCTACGTACCAGAAGAAAGCAGTGTTTTTAATGCATCAGTTTACGAAAATATAAGATATGGGAATCTGGAGGCTGACTATAATGAAATCATGAAAGCTATGTGCCAAGCCGGACTTGAAGAGTATATAGAGGATGATAAGATCATCGATTTTGACTCTGGTGAAAATGGAGATAATCTATCAGGAGGATTAAGACAAAGGATAGCTCTAGCCAGAGCATTCTTAAAGGATGCTGATATTCTATTTATGGATGAACCTACTGCATCGCTAGATTCACTGACAGAGCGTCAGATTATGGAATACCTCAGAAATCTTGCAAAGAGTGGAAAGTCAATCGTTATGGTGTCCCATCGTGCATCTACAATATCATATGCTGACCGGGTCTTCCTATTAAAAGATAGTGAGATAAGGGCAGAGCATAATTTTAAAGATGTCAATGAATTGCTTGGAGAATCCTTTGCAAATATGTCTTAGGTTAAGGGGGAAATTTGTTGATGAAAAAGTTACTGTAGAAGTGAATATAAGTGTCAGTCAATGGTTTGTATGAAGTTATTGGGAGTTATAATGAGAAAGGGAAAAGCGAAGTAAAAATGAGGAGGATGTTGATATGATATATAGAACATTAGCAATGTTTCCTTCAGAAGATATGAATAAAACAGCTGAATTTTATGAAGAGAAAATGGGATTTAGAAGAGTGGATTACATGGAATCCAAGGAACCACATATCTGTCTATATCGTGGAGAAACGGAGATTATCGTAACGGGTATTACAAATGGTGCTTTATTAGTGCCTAATCGGGAACTCTATGGGTATGGAGAGGATGCATACTTTATCACAGATGAGCAGGACACTCTTTATGAGGAATTTTTGAAAAATGGTGTTGAGATTGTGGAATCACCCCATATGACGGATTACTTTAATTATGAATTCAAGGTCCGTGATATTGATGGAAGAGATCTGATATTTGGAAGAAAGCAGTGGATTGAATCAGATGATGATAAGATATGGGAAGAATTGTATTCCAGAGCAAAGTCGCTTATCAATGATAGAAGCCTAAGTCCATTAATGCAGGTAGGATCAGTTGCCGCGGCTGTTATTACCAAAAGTGGAAATATCTTTTGTGGAGTCTGTATTGACACAGCCAGTTCCTTAGGGATGTGTGCGGAGCGAAATGCCATGGCCAATATGATTACAAATGGAGAAAGTGAGATTTCCAAGCTGGTAGCCGTTATGTGGGACGGAAGTGTCGGAAGCCCATGTGGAGCCTGTCGAGAGTTTATGATGCAGCTTGGCAAAGACAGTAAAGAAATTGAGATTTTGGTGAATTTTGAGGAGAGAAAAACAGTCAGGCTGGGGGAACTCGTCCCGGATTGGTGGGGAGTCAAGTGTGAGTAATGAATGTATATTAACTTAGAGATAGAAGTTTCATTTTATAGAGATTAATCAACATAAATACATCAATCTATGGGTAATCTATCATTGGAGGTGAAGCCATGAGAATTAGAGATATAATGACTAAAGATGTTGCAACACTGAGGTCCGATGATACCATAGAGAGAGCGGCTAGGCTAATGAAACAATATGATGTAGGATCTATCCCTGTATGCACAGATGATAAAATAATTGGCATTATTACTGACCGTGATATTGCTGTAAGATCAGTAGCACCTGGACAGGTAAGCGAGCAAAGAGTGGGTGATGTAATGTCCACCAATCTAGTTATTGGAAATCCTGATATGGATGTGCAGGATGCGGCTAGTATAATGAGTGACCGTCAAATCAGGAGACTACCTATTGTTGAAAATAATAGCCTAGTTGGTATTGTCTCTTTGGGTGATATTTCTCTTGAATCTTCCACAAGGGGAAGTGCAGAGGAGGCCCTAAAAAACATATCTAAGCCTGGAGGAAATATAATATAGTAAGAGGGTTGTTTCAATGATTATAGGGGTATATGTGTATTGCTAAGATACGTATATACCTCTTTGATAAATTGAAAAGTGGTAAAAGCATATTCAAATATGGGTAAATTGATTATGGATATGGAGATATTAGTCTTCAATTTAAAAGGTTTGTACGATGATTTATGCTATATTTTCTAGCCTATTTATGTTACAATTATTTTATCGACAATATTTCGACAAAATACATTAGATGAGGTGAGACCTTGCCTGAAAATAAATCGACTTCTGAGACAACTAAGGTTAATATAGATAATTACCAGAAAAGAAAAAGGGTAAAGCGAATAAAAAATGGAATAATTATAACTCTTATTATACTTTTATTATTACCTACCATACTTTGTATAATACTTGGCATTAGACTTGCCAGATTACAGAGACAGGTAGATAATATTATTTCTTTATATACAAATGATTCTGAGTATAAGCAAAATTCTGATAAGGGACAATATGCCTATGCATCTGAATCAACGAATCAAGGGCAGAGTAATAATATGAGTGACTTCGGCAGTGACATAATTGACAGCGGTGATGTAACAGACAACAGTGGCGAAACAGGTAGCAGTGACATAATAAAGGACATTGATAATAACGATAATAATGACATAGAGTTTAATGAAGATAATTTCAATAATGAACTGAATATATATAAACCAGACCATACATATAATTTAGATAATAATACCCCCCCAGTTGAGGGTTTAGAAGAGGTGGAAGCCAAGGAAGCTGGTGATGATCCTATTGAAAAAGAAGATAAAAGAAGGGATCCAGAAGGTATATATTATGGTAAGCATGTTTATCTGACCTTTGATGACGGACCCAGTGAGGTTACAGATGAAATCCTTGACATATTAGAACAATATAATGTTAAGGCAACCTTTTTTGTAGTAGGCCTAACTGATGACAAATCAAAAGAACGTTATAGTAGGATAGTAAATGAAGGGCATACTCTCGGCATGCATTCCTATTCTCATAAATATAATGAAATCTATAATTCTGTAGAAGATTTTGATAAAGACTTTACAAAGCTATCTAAATTGTTATATGATACTACTGGATACAAACCTAATTTATACCGTTTCCCAGGTGGTAGTTATAACAAAGTAAGTAAGGTTAAAATAGAAGACCTAATCCATTATCTAAATGAAAAAGAAATGATCTATTATGACTGGAATGTATTAAATGGTGATGCTACAGGAATTGATTATACAAAAGAGCAAATGATAGATAATGTTTTAAATGGTGTGGCAGTTAAAAAGACGTCCATTGTACTTATGCATGATGATAAGAATAAAAGCAAGACTGCAGATATGTTACCAGAACTTTTAGATGCACTTATATCTGGAGGGGCTAAGGTTTTACCTATGGATGATACTGTTCCACTGATTCAGCAGGTAAAAGTTAATAGTGTAAAATAACATACATAGGGAGGTATTAGGCTTATGGGTTTTTTAAAGGATCTTAAGGAGGACTTTTCACAAGCAGTCAATGAATTGATTCCTGAGGATGGGGATGATGTAAATACCATAGATGAATCAGACCAGATGGTAAATACCTTGGATTCGGAGCTTGAGACTGATAACAAAAATGCAGAAAACGAAATGAAGGAATGGCTAGATGAGTTTACTATGGAAGATACATCAGATGAGGATAGTTCTGATGAGACACTCGATGAAAATACAGAAGAACTTGTAGACCAAGATATCCAAGAGGATGACAGCACATCGGATGATGACAATATTGAAGACGAAATATTAGATGAAGGTATGGAGGATGAAATCGAGGATATGAGTGAAAATGTAGAATTAAGTATTGATGAAAATGTTGATTTGGACTTGTTGGATGAGTTAAATGCCGAAGAAGACCATGTAGAAGAAGACAAGAAAAAAACTGAAAAGAAACTACGAGCAACATCGGTAGTCGATGAAGAGAATGTAACTATAATAAGCAAGGGAACTACTATCAATGGAAGCATTTCCTCAGAGGGATCATTGGATATTATGGGTGAAATAACTGGTGATGTAGAGTGTCTTGGAAAGCTTACTATTACCGGTAAAATTGTAGGTGATTCTACAGCAGCCGAGGTTTATGTTAATACTGAACGTCTTGAAGGTAGTATTAACAGTGAGGGAAGTGTTAAGATTGGCCTTGGGACAGTTGTTGTAGGAGATATTATAGCTACATCAGGAGTTATTGCAGGTGCAGTCAAGGGAGAGATTGATATTAATGGTCCTATAGTTATTGATTCTACATCAATAATAAAAGGGAATATTAAGGCGAAATCCGTTCAAATTAATAATGGAGCAGTGATAGAAGGCTTCTGCTCATTGTCATATTCAGATGTAGATTTAGATAATGTGTTTGAATAGGAAGTGTTTTTTGTCTATCCTTGTCTTGAAATTTCCAATTCTATGTGTTAAATTATTGAGGATAAAGCTTTTTAGCTATATCTAAAAAGGCAGATATGGAGGCATTATTCTATGAAAAAATTCAACCGTGTTTTATTAAAGCTTTCCGGCGAGGCATTAGCAGGAGACAAAAAAACCGGCTTTGATGAGGATACTTGTATTAGAGTAGCAAATCAGGTAAAGACATTAGTTGATGAAGGCATTGAAGTAAGCATAGTTATTGGAGGAGGCAATTTTTGGAGAGGCAGAAGCAGTGAAACTATTGATAGGACCAAGGCGGATCAGATAGGCATGCTTGCAACTGTTATGAACTGCATATATGTATCTGAGATATTTCGCTATGTGGGAATTGATACAAAGGTTTACACTCCGTTTTCCTGCGGTAGTATGACCAAACTCTTTTCTAAGGACCAAGTAGTTGCTGGTATGAAAAAAGGAGAAGTGGCATTTTTAGCTGGAGGAACGGGACATCCTTATTTTTCTACAGATACGGCCACAGTACTTAGGGCTGTTGAACTTGATTGTGATGTGATTTTAATGGCAAAGGATATTGATGGTGTTTATGACTGTGACCCAAAGGATAATCCCAAGGCTCATAAATATGAAAGTATTTCAATTCAAGAGATCCTGGATATGAAGCTTGGCGTAATTGATTTGACTGCTGCATGTCTTTGCCTTGATAATAAAATGCCTATGTTAATATTTGGCCTTGCCCAGGAGGACAGCATTATTAAAGCGGCACAGGGCAGGTCTAAGGGAACTAGTGTTGTAGCTTAATATAAACCATGATATTACAAGATAAGTAAAGCTTGTAAAAAGGTAAATTAATATAGTAAAATAAATTTGATGATAATAGGAGGGAAGATGTAATGGATGCAAGACTTGATCAATATAGTTCGAAAATGACGAAGACAATTGATAACTTGAAGGAGGAGTATGCAACAATACGGGCTGGTAGAGCAAACCCTCATCTTTTAAATAAGCTTAGGGTAGATTATTACGGTCAGCCGTCGTCTATACAGGCGGTAGCTAATATCTCTGTTCCTGAAGCAAGAGTTATTCAGATTCAGCCTTGGGAGACCAAGATGATTAAGGAAATAGAAAAGGCTATTATGACATCTGATCTTGGCATAACTCCCACAAATGATGGGAAGATAATTCGTCTTGTATTTCCTGAGCTAACAGAAGAAAGAAGAAAAGAGCTTGTGAAGGATGTTAAGAAAAAGGCTGAGAATGCAAAAGTAGCTATTAGGAACGTACGTAGAGACGCTAATGATTCCTTTAAAAAGATGAATAAGGCAAGTGAGATTTCAGAGGATGAATGGAAGCTTCTTGAAAGCCAATGCCAAGAATTAACTGATAAATATGTATCTGAAATAGATACAATTATGGAGGAGAAATCAAAAGAGATTCTCACTGTCTAGGTCGACATAAATTTATTGTAAAGCATGAAATATATTTGGGGTGTCCACAAAAGTATTATAGCATAACCCTTTTGGGACACCCTTTATATTGTGATAGGAAAGTTTGTCCTATTACAATTACAATATAAAATATAATAAGCATAATATATAAATTAAAGATTATTAGAATAAAATAAAATGCTAGATGGGTGTAATTATATGAGTGAAAAAAAGCTTAACATACCAAGACATGTTGCAATCATACTTGATGGTAATGGAAGATGGGCTAAAAAAAGAATGATGCCTAGAAATTATGGCCACTCTCAGGGAAGTAAGGTGGTAGAAAAAATCTGTGAGGATGCCTATCATATAGGAATAAAGTATCTTACAGTTTATGCATTTTCCACTGAAAACTGGAAGAGGCCTAAGGACGAGGTTAATGCTTTGATGAAGCTTTTAAGCAACTATCTTGATACAAGTATCAAAACCAGCCAGAAGAACAATATGAGGGTTAAGATAATCGGAGATATTAAAGGTCTATCAGAGGAAATACAAGAAAAGATTATTAAGCTGGAAGAGGCTTCAAAAAACAATACGGGTTTGAATTTTCAAGTGGCAATTAATTATGGAAGCAGGGATGAGATTATCCGTGCAGTAAAAACACTGTCAAGGGATTTAATAGAGGACAGGATTTTACTTGATGGTATAGATGAAGAATTATTTTCTAAGTATCTGGACACAGGGGGGACACCTGAACCTGATCTACTTATTCGTACAAGTGGTGAACAAAGACTATCTAATTTCTTGCTGTGGCAACTAGCCTATACAGAGTTTTATTTTACTGATGTTCTATGGCCTGATTTTAATAAAAAGGAACTATTAAAAGCTATTGAACATTATTCAGAAAGAAAGAGAAATTATGGTGGTATATCATAGATAATTATATACAAAAGATAAGATGGGAGATAAGAGTCTAATAAGCCCGTGTGGAGGTAAGAATATGTTTAAGACAAGATTAATCAGTGGGATTATCTTACTAGCTATAGCAATAACTGTAGTGGTATTGGGGGACAATGTACTTTTTGGCACTGTTCTAGTCATCTCATTGGTAGGTATGACGGAACTATATAAGATTATGAAGATAGAAAAGTCAATATTAGGAGTAGCAGGATATTTGACTGCCATAGCCTATTATTTCATGATATATTTTGAACTTCAAAAGTATCTATTACTATTGTTTATTTGTTTTCTCTTACTACTTATGGTCTTATATGTAATAAGGTATCCACTATATCGAGCTGAGCAGGTTATGACAGGATTTTTTGCTTTGTTTTATGTGAGTATTATGCTTTCATATATATATCAGGTACGTGTACTAGAGGATGGACATATACTGGTATGGTTGATTTTTATTGGGGCCTGGGGATCTGATACCTGTGCCTATTGCGTTGGTATGCTATTTGGAAAGCGTAAGATGGCTCCAAAGCTTAGTCCTAAAAAATCTATAGAGGGCTGTATAGGCGGAGTGGTTGGAGCGGCCTTGATTGGATATATTTACGCCTTAATTTTAGGAAGCAAAATGGTTGGTATAGATAATCCTCGTCTTTTATTTGCTATAATCGGAGCTTCAGCCAGTGTGATTTCACAGTTTGGTGACCTGGCTGCTTCTGCTATTAAAAGAAACTTTGATATAAAGGATTATGGTAGCCTTATTCCTGGACATGGTGGAATACTTGATAGGTTTGATAGTATAATTTTTACTGCACCAATAGTGTATTATTTATCAGTATTTTTCTAAGGGAATTATAAAAAAGCCCATATTAAAGTCACAATATGAACATAATTGCATGTTAGAATAGATAAAATTTATAAAAAGCCTATAAATATGTATAGCTTTAGTTTAATAAGTAACGTCTGTAAGGTGGAGGACATAATGAAGAAGATAGCCATACTTGGGTCTACTGGCTCCATTGGAGTCCAGACCTTAGATATAGTCAGAGAACACAAAGATGATATACAGGTAAGAGCTCTTGTAGCCCATTCTAATATAAAGCTATTGGAAGACCAAATAAGGGAATTTATGCCAAGCCTTGTTTGTGTTTATGATGAAAAAAGTGCCAAGCTCCTTAGAGAAAATATTAAGGATATCCCAGTTAAAGTTGAGGCTGGAATGGAGGGTATAATTGCTTGTGCCACAGATGAGACAACTGATACAGTTGTAACTGCTTTGGTTGGTATGATTGGAATTTTACCTACAATTGAGGCGATTAAGGCAGGCAAGAATATATGTCTAGCCAATAAGGAAACCCTAGTAACTGCAGGTCATATTATAATGCCACTTTGTAAGGAGAAAGGTGTTTCCCTTCTTCCTATTGATAGTGAACATTCTGCTATTTTTCAGGCTATTCAGGGAGAGGAGATAAAAAGTGCACATAAGATCATCCTTACTGCCTCTGGCGGACCCTTTAGGGGTCTAAAAAAATCCTCCTTACAAGCTATTACCCCTAAGGATGCTCTAAAGCATCCCAATTGGAGTATGGGTGCAAAGATTACCATTGATTCTGCAACTATGATAAATAAGGCCTTGGAGGTAATGGAGGCTGTATGGCTTTTTGATTTGCCAATAGACCAGATTCAAGTTCTGGTACATCCCCAGAGCATTATTCATTCTATGGTAGAATATGTGGATGGTAGCATTATTGCACAGCTGGGTTTACCAGATATGAGACTTCCCATTCAATACGCTCTTTTTTATCCAAATAGAAGAACTATGAAGCTAGGAAAGCGATTAGATTTTGCTGGTTTAAAGCAGCTAACATTTGAAGAGCCTGACATGGATACCTTTTTTGGACTTAAATTAGGCATAAGTGCTGGTAAGCTTGGTGGGAGCATGCCTACTGTCTTTAATGCGGCAAATGAATGGGCTGTGGCAAGATTTTTGGATGGCAGGATTGGCTTTATGGATATACCTGACCTAATAAACAAGGCCATGGATAATCATAGGCTTATTAGTTCCCCCTCATTAGATGAAATTCTTAAGATTGAAAACGAGACATATGATTTTATAGAAGGAATAGTGGAATCTGGTAAATAATCCAGATTAGGAAAGGATATT
>JAAYRC010000229.1 GCA_012518975.1 Clostridiales bacterium | reverse complement strand
GTTTTGAGGAGTTGTCATACTTGAAGATTGCACCAAGAGACAGAGAAGAAAATAAGCTTTTATTACTTCGCGGTGAACGCCTTTATGAGGAAGCATTAAGTCGAGATCGGCAAATAATAGATTATGAGATACATAAATTCGAGTATGCCTTAAAATCGCAGGAAAGAGATGAGATAGAGTCTGCGAGAAGTAAATTTAAAAAGTTTTTAGATGAATATGATAGGTTCTAATCAAATTAATACAAGTATAGGCTTATAGATGAAATAGTAAATTCATCTATAAGCTTTTTTGTTTTATAAACAGACTCTTCAAGAGTAAAATCTGATATTAAAATATAAATTTTAAATTATATTGAAATATAGGCTTGACATAAGTATGAAGGATAAGTATAATAACAATATCAGTAATGATTACTACTATTAAAACTTTTAATTTAAAAACTAAAATAATAATATATAAGGAGGAATAATTATGTCATTAATAGGAACTGAGGTAAAACCTTTTATAGCACAAGCATACCATAATGGAGAGTTTATACAGGTTACAGAAGAGGATTTTAAGGGAAAATGGAGTGTGGTTTGTTTTTATCCTGCCGATTTCACATTTGTATGTCCTACTGAATTAGAGGATTTACAGAATAATTACGAAACCTTAAAGAGTATGGGAGTTGAGGTGTATTCTGTATCAACAGATACTCATTTTACACATAAGGCATGGCATGATAGCTCAGAAACCATTGGAAAGATTACTTATATCATGATTGGTGATCCCTCACATACAATAAGCCGCAATTTCGATGTATTAATAGAAGAGGATGGAATGGCTGACAGGGGAACATTTATTATTGATCCAGATGGCATTATTCAGTCAGTTGAAATAAATGCTGGTAATATTGGCAGAGATGCTGATGTTCTAGTTAGCAAGATTAAAGCTGCACAGTATGTAAGAAATAACCCTAATGAAGTATGTCCAGCAAAATGGAAGGAAGGCTCTACTACATTAAAGCCAAGCTTGGACCTTGTAGGTAAAATCTAAGGAGCGATGATATGATACTTGATACAGAGATTAGAAATCAATTGAATGAATATCTTAAGCTTATGGAAAATGATGTACTGATTAAGGTTAGTGCTGGAACAGATTCTGTATCAAAGGATATGATGAGTCTAGTGGAAGAGCTGGCTACAATGTCATCAAAAATCAAAGTGGAGAAGACCAAGCTTGATCGTACTCCTAGCTTTAGTATAAACCGCCCTGATAAGGATATTGGAATAGCATTTGCAGGTATTCCTTTAGGTCATGAATTTACTTCTTTGGTATTGGCACTTTTACATGTTAGTGGAAGGCCTCCGAAGATAGATAACAGAATTGCAGACCAGATTAAGAAGCTTAAGGGAAAGCTTCACTTTGAAACTTATATTAGCTTAAGCTGTCACAATTGTCCAGAAGTTGTTCAATCACTTAATATAATGAGTGTATTAAACCCAGATATCAGTCATACCATGATTGATGGGGCTGCCTTTAAGGAGGAGGTAGACAGTAAAGATATTTTGGCAGTACCTGCCATATATTTAAATGGTGAATTCTTTGCTGGTGGTCGCATGTCCTTGGAAGAAATTCTTAGTAAGCTAGATCCTACTTCGGGTGACATTGACTATAGCCATAAGGAGACCTTTGATGTACTTGTTATAGGTGGAGGCCCTGCAGGAGCTAGTGCAGCAATATATGCTGCAAGGAAGGGTATCAGAACTGGGTTAGTGGCTGAACGATTTGGCGGACAGGTAAATGATACTTTAGGTATTGAGAACTTTATCAGTGTAAAATATACTGAAGGCCCTAAGTTGGTGGCAAGCTTTGAAGATCATGTCAGAGACTATGATGTGGATATTATGCTGGGGCAAAGGGTAAAGAATATCGATAAGAATGACCTAATTCATGTGGAACTTGAAAATGGTGGAATTCTAAAAAGTAAAACCCTCATAATAGCAAGTGGAGCCCGCTGGAGAAATATTGGTGTTCCAGGTGAACAAGAGTATAAGAATAAGGGTGTAGCCTATTGTCCACATTGCGATGGACCCTTATTCAAAGGAAAGCATGTGGCGGTTATAGGTGGAGGAAACTCCGGTATAGAGGCAGCTATAGACCTGGCGGGTGTTGTCAGCCATGTGACTGTTATGGAGTTTTTGCCTGAATTGAAAGCAGATAAGGTTCTTCAAGAACGCCTAAATAGCCTTGAGAATATAACAGTCTTAAAGAATGTTCAGACAAAAGAGATTACTGGGGCTAGTAAAGTAAATGGTATAACTTATATTGAAAGAGATACTGGTACAGAGAGACATATAGACCTAGATGGTGTATTTGTCCAGATAGGATTAGTACCCAATACGGATTGGGTTGGTAGTCAGCTTGATAGAAATTCTATGGGAGAGATTATTGTAGATAAGAACAATGCTACAAACATACCAGGCGTATTCGCAGCAGGAGACTGCACAGATAGTAGCCACAAGCAGATTATTATATCCATGGGGGCAGGAGCCAATTCGGCCCTAAGTGCCTTTGATTATCTGATACGAAATTAATAATAAAAGGGTGAAACTGATATTATACCCCC
>JAAYRC010000228.1 GCA_012518975.1 Clostridiales bacterium | reverse complement strand
GATTACGATAGGTGCAAGACCATGGAAGACGTTATTGACTTGCTTAAAAATGGCAAGCCCAACCCATATGATATCTGTCCAACTTATGAAAGTAAAAGCTTTATACTACGGCTGGTGTCGCTAAGCGATGCCGCTAATCTGCTTTTATGTTACAGTAATCCTGAAGCGCAAGCAATATTCAATTCAGACAATTGTACAAGTGACTTTTGCTATTCAACCCTTGATGAAATGAAAAGGTGTATTGAAGGTTGGCTTGATTCATACAATAAGAAATATTTTGTTCGATTTAGTATAATAGATAAGCAAAATGATAAAGTAGTTGGTACGGTTGAGATTTTCGGTAGTGATGAAAATGGTTATAGCGTACTTCGTATAGACATACATCCACAGTATGAAAAGGAAGAGTATCTTGGCGAATTATTCTGTATAGCAGACAGTTTCTTTCATGACTTCGGTTGTTACAGAATTGTCACGAAGGCTATTAACAAGGCAACTGAGCGTATCTTAGCATTGATGAATCACGGCTACGTCTATTATCCCGTTAATGCTGAATGGGAGCGTGAGAATTACTACATAAAAAGACGTTCCTGATGTAAGTGGCCAAACCAGGAATCAACTCACTGATAAAGCAGGTAATCATTTGCCAGAAAGACAAGAGGAATGCCATTGAGATATCCAGATTTGCGAGATAGCGACCTTAACGATCCTAAGCAGAAAAAATCTTAATAGTTTTGCTAAAGTGGCAGTGAGATATATAAGTGTAAACTAGAGATAATATTGAGAAACAAACAAATGATTTTAGGGGGTACAAAAAATGGTTGAATCAAGATATGGCATCTTATGCAGTGAATGTAACTATAAATTAAGAAGTGAATGTGAAGGCTGTACTGATATAGAAAATCCTTTTTGGGGTAAATGTGATGTTAGTATATAACTATTTGTATATTTGATTGTTTGGAACCTTGTTTTTGTGTTTTGCCAACCATATAAAGTAAAAAACAATAACATCGGGCCTGCTAAGTAAGTTAAATAATGGAGAGATATATAATGGATACAAATGAAAGCAAAATAGAAGTAAATAAGCTGGCATGGGGTAAACTTGCAGAAGACCACTACAAGCATTATAAGGCACTATTAAGTAGAGAGGATTTCAAACTAAACCCTATAGTAGAAGAAGAAATAGGAGATGTACGTGGTAAAAGAATTCTACACCTACAATGTAATACTGGGGCAGACTCAATTCATTTAGCACGAAAAGGCGCTATAGTCACTGGTGTAGACCTAGTCCCTGAGAATATTTATTATGCTAAAAAGTTAGCTGAAGACTTTGAACTAAGTAACCTTGAGTTTGTTGAATCGGATGTATTAAAGTTAATGGATGTTCACCAAGGTGAGTATGACATAGTAATGACTACTGACGGTGTACTTGGTTGGTTACCAGATTTAAATAGATGGGGAAAGACAGTATCATATTTCCTTAAGAAAGATGGATTTTTCTATTTGCATGACTCTCATCCTTTTATGATGATTTTTGACGAGGGCCAATTACCTCACGGGAATTTAGTGCCGAAGTATCCTTACTTCAATATGACAGCTGATCTAGATACATCAATTGGAGGTTATGCATCTGAAACTAAGCAAGCAGAAAATTACTTTTGGGGACATCAGCTAAGTACAATAATAAATGGACTTCTATATGGGGGTCTGTATGTAACTTTCTTCAAAGAGTATGACCGATGTGTTCCTGGAATGGCTGGAAGCGCAATCGATACAAATGGATTTGCTTACTATCCAGAATTAGAGGGTAAACTACCATTAGTATTCAGCTTAATGGCACAGAAGAAATCATAAATCTGGGAGACTGGAGTCCGAATTCAACTCTAATTATATCGAGGGAAAGAAGGTAATTCAAAACTTAAACATAGAAAATAGTCGACTATACTGTGCACAGATTGTCGGATGGGTAAGCGTATCCTTTGATAATATTGAT
>JAAYRC010000227.1 GCA_012518975.1 Clostridiales bacterium | reverse complement strand
ATTGAAGAAAGAATTGTAGCATATATTAACTCCTTAGCTAAGGAACTTCCGGCCCATCTTTATGAATTAGAAAAGGAGGCCAAAAAGAATAAAGTTCCTATAATAAAGAAGGAAACCCAGGGTCTAATTCGTTTTTTATTAAAGATTCAGAAACCTAGACATATACTAGAGGTCGGAACAGCTATAGGCTTTTCCGCCCTCTTTATGAGTGAGTATTCTCCTAAGGACTGTAAAATTACTACTATTGAGAAGGTTCCCATAAGGCTTAAGGAGGCTAGAAAGAATCTGAATCAGGATAGGTTTCCTTATAGAGATAAGATTAGTTTAAAGGAGGGTGAAGCTGAGGAAATTCTTAAAGGTCTAGTAGATATCAAAGAGAAATATGATCTAATTTTTTTGGATGCAGCAAAGGCCCAGTATATGAACTTTCTTCCTATGCTCATGGACTTGCTTGACAAAGAGGGACTTCTTATAACCGATAATGTTCTACAGGATGGTACAGTCGTTAATTCGAGATATGGCATTGTAAGGAGAGATAGAACAATTCATACTAGGATGAGAGAGTATCTCTATGCAATAACTCATATGGATGAGTTAGAGACTGTAATACTAGCCTTGGGAGATGGTGTTTCATTAAGTTATAGAATATAGAGTAGCAAGAAAACAGCTAATTAATAGAACTAAGATAAAGAACTAAGAAAAAGACATGGATATGAAAGAAGGATATTATGATAAATATAGAGAAACCTGAGCTTTTGATTCCAGCAGGCAACCTAGAGACATTAAAGATAGGAGTAATGTACGGAGCAGACGCCATTTATATAGGTGGTGATATGTATGGACTTAGAGCTAAGGCTAGGAATTTTTCAATGGAAGATATGAGGGAAGGAATAGCCTTTGCCCATAAATATAATAAAAAGGTATATGTTACAGCAAATATAACTGCCCATAATCAGGACTTAGAGGGCATAAGGAAGTATTTTAAAGACCTGATGGCATTTGGTAAGGATAAGCCAGATGCATTTATTATATCTGATCCAGGGGTGTTTACCATAGCCAAGGAGGAGGCTCCGGAGATTGAAATTCATATAAGTACTCAGGCGAACAGTACAAATTATTCAACTTACAGATTTTGGCACAAACTAGGTGCTAGCCGGGTAGTATCAGCAAGAGAGTTATCTCTTCAAGAAATAACAGAACTTAGGGCAAATATTCCTGAGGATATGGAGATTGAGACCTTTGTTCATGGGGCTATGTGTATTGCCTATTCAGGAAGATGTCTCTTAAGCAATTATTTTACTGGAAGAGATGCCAACCTTGGAGAATGCACCCACTCATGTAGGTGGAGATACCATGTAGTCGAGGAAAAGAGGCCAGGAGAATATCTTCCTATAGAGGAAACTGATAGGGGTACCTATATATTTAATTCTAAGGATTTATGCATGCTTGAGTATATACCTCAGATGGTTAATGCGGGTATTAACAGTTTTAAGGT
This sequence comes from Clostridiales bacterium, assembly GCA_012518975.1. GTDB lineage: Bacteria > Bacillota > Clostridia > Lachnospirales > Lachnospiraceae > Mobilitalea. The sequence continues at coordinate 471 of JAAYRC010000227.1, read as the reverse complement.
AGAGGGCAGGATGAAGACAGCCCTTTATGTTGCAACAGTTGCAAGAACATATAGGAGGGCGATTGATGATTATTTCACTGACCCTAGCCTATATGAAATGAATAAACCCTTATATATGGAAGAAGTCTTAAAGGGTGTGAACCGCCAGTTTACCACAGGATTTTTCTTTGGTAAGCCCAGACACGAAGATCAAATTTATGATCACAACACCTATGAAAAGGCATATACTTACTTAGGAACCATTGAGGGTGAAAGAGATGGTCTATATAAGTTAGAGCAGAAGAATAAATTTTCAGTCGGTGAAAAAATTGAACTTATAAGGCCGGATGGCAATACATTTAAGCTTGTTGTAAAGAGAATTACTGATGATGAGGGTAATGATATGGAAAGTTGTCCTCATCCAAAGCAAAGCATTTATATTGATTTAGGATACAAACTAGAGCCATTTGATATCTTAAGGAGGAAGGAAGT
>JAAYRC010000226.1 GCA_012518975.1 Clostridiales bacterium | reverse complement strand
TGACCTATAAAGAAGCCAGAGATTTTATAGAACAAACCAGTCAATATGGGAGTGTTCTTGGACTTACAAATATAAAAGAGTTAATGAAAAGACTTGATAATCCTCAGGATAAGCTAAGGATTATTCATATTGCTGGAACCAATGGTAAGGGGTCTGTAGGAGCTTTTCTAGCTTCCATACTTAGCACTGCTGGATATAGGGTTGGTCGCTACATTTCTCCTACAGTTTTTTCTTATAGAGAGAGAATTCAAATATCAGAAATCAAAGCTAATGAAAATAGTATACAGACAGCCTATATCACAAGACAGGGCGTAGAGGCTACAATAGATAAGATTAAGCCCCAATGTGACAATATGGTTTTAGATGGCTTTTCCCATCCAACTACATTTGAAATAGAGACAGCTATGACTTTTCTCTACCTATTATGGGAGGAAGTTGATTTTGTCATACTTGAGGTCGGAATGGGAGGAAGGCTTGATGCTACTAATCTTATTAAAAACCCAGTTTGTAGTGTGTTTACATCGATTAGTATGGACCATATGGAGTATCTGGGAGATTCGATAGAGAAGATAGCCCTTGAAAAATCAGGTATAATCAAGCCTGGCTCACCTGTGGTAACCATAGGGCAAGAAGATTCTGTATTGAAGATACTAGAGACAAGTGCAAAAGAAAACAAATCGTCTTTTTTTGTCGCAGACCCTGGAGATATAGAAAATGTCTCCTATTCATTGGACCAGACAAGTTTTTCTTATCCAAAAGCACCTAATTCTCATGATTACCTTATCCATATTCTTGGTAAGCACCAGATAAAAAATGCAATTCTTGCTATAGAGGTAGCAAATACCTTAAGTAGTGGTGCATATCACATTGACATAAGTAAAGAAGATATTTTCTTAGGTCTGCACAATGCTAAATGGAGTGGTAGATTTGAAATATTAGATAGAGAACCATATCTTTTAATTGATGGGGCCCATAATGAGGAAGCGGCATTAGTACTTCGTGATTCGATAGAAACATACTTTACAAATCGAAGGTTAATCTTTATTATAGGTATATTAAAGGATAAGGATTATAAGAGTATACTTAGCAACTTAGCTCCCATGGCAGATACAATTATCACCATAACTCCTAATAATCTTAGGGCATTATCATCTGAGATTCTGGCTAGGGAGGCAAGAGTATACTGTGATAGGGTGATAGATGGTAGGTCAGTAGACCAAGCTCTAAACCTGGCCTATGACCTAGCTAATAAGGAAGACGTAATTATTGGATTCGGGTCCTTATCATTTTTAAAAGATATATATAATTCTTTAAAAATAATAAGGACAAAGAAGAATTAATGGAGACATGATTCCTATCTTAATCATCACTAAGATTTGGTGGATTAAAGGTATTAAGTGTAGAGTTTCCATCGGCTGAGATAATATATGTGTTGGAATTATCAAAATCCTTAAAGAAAACATAATTGTCAGTTACATGGATTTGCTTATAATGCCCATCAAGTAAAGTTTCCGTCTCCATAGTAGTTAAATTCAGTCGACCTATTTTACTATTATCTAAATCATCTACTTGATAGTAAAGGTATTTGCCTGAATTGGTGATGTTAAATGTAGAGCATCTTTCATCAATTAGAACTTCTCGGTCAGATCCATCTAGGTACATCCTATTAATAGTATAATTGTTGGACTGATCTAAATAATATATATAGTCTTCAAAGAAAATTGGAGAAGCGAAATTACCTTGGATATTAGTATTGCTAGTAAAGCTTGATAAATCAAG
>JAAYRC010000225.1 GCA_012518975.1 Clostridiales bacterium | reverse complement strand
GCAAAGGTTATTCCTAGTGGTGTGGCCTGTCATACTGGCAATAAAACCTGCTTTTATACTAGCTTATTAAATACGGAATATAAGGAAGTTAATCCATACCACATACTTAAGGATGTATATGCTCTTATTTTGGATAGAAAGAAGAATCCAAAGGAAGGGTCATATACCAATTATCTTTTTGAAAAAGGAATAGATAAAATTCTAAAAAAATGTGGTGAGGAAGCGGCTGAAATCATTATTGCTGCTAAAAATCCTGAAACAGATGAGCTTCGCTATGAAATAGCAGATTTTATATATCATCTTATGGTACTTATGGCGGAGAGTGGCCTTGATTGGGATGATATTACCAATGAGCTGGCTGATAGAAGATAAGTATAATTTTATGAAAACAATAGCTAATAACAGGAGGCAAATAAAGTGCAGACTTATGGTTTAAATGAACTTAGGAAGATGTTTTTAGAGTTCTTTGAAAGTAAAGAACATCTAGTATTAAAGAGCTTCCCATTAATACCTCAAAATGATAAAAGCCTGCTTTTAGTTAATGCAGGAATGGCTCCCTTAAAGCCATATTTTACAGGACAGGAGGAACCACCTAGTAAACGGATAGCAACCTGTCAGAAATGTATAAGGACTGGTGATATTGAAAATGTCGGAAAGACTTCTCGTCATGCGACATTTTTTGAAATGCTGGGTAATTTTTCATTTGGAGATTATTTTAAACGTGAATCCCTTGCTTGGTCTTGGGAGTTTTTAACTAAGGTTGTAGGTCTAGATGAGGATCGTCTTTATCCTTCAGTATATGAGGAGGATGACGAGGCCTTTGATATCTGGAATAAGGAAATGGGTATAGCAAAGGAAAGAATTTACCGTATGGGCAAGGAGGATAACTTCTGGGAGATTGGTACAGGCCCATGTGGACCTTGTTCTGAAATATATTATGACCGTGGCGAAAAGTATGGTTGTGGTGACCCTAACTGTGAGGTTGGTTGTGAATGTGACCGATTTATTGAGGTGTGGAATAATGTATTTACTCAGTTCTATGGTGATGGTAAGGGTAACTATACAGAGCTAGAAAAAAAGAACATAGATACTGGTATGGGACTAGAACGACTAGCAGCGATTGTACAGGATGTAGAATCTATCTTTGATATAGATACCCTTAAGGCAATAAGGGATAAGGTATGTGATATAGCAGATGTAGAATATCTTACTGATCCCAAAAAGGATGAATCTATTAGACTGATAACAGATCATATTAGGGCAGTAACATTTATGGCTTCTGATGGTATTATACCTTCTAATGAAGGAAGAGGATATGTATTTAGAAGACTTCTTCGTCGTGCTGCAAGACATGGTCGTCTCCTTGGTATAAAGGATAGTTTTCTAGCAGATTTATCAAAGACTGTTATAGAAGAATCAAAGGATGGCTATGAAGAGCTTGAAGAAAAGAAGGATTATATACTAAAGCTCCTAGCCATTGAAGAAGAAAAGTTTAATAAGACCATTGACCAAGGCTTAAGTATACTTAATGATATGCAAAAAATCCTAGAGGAAAATAAGCTTGACATTCTTTCAGGTGAAGAGGTCTTTAAGCTATATGACACCTATGGATTCCCATTTGATTTAACAAAGGAAATATTAGAGGAAAAGGGCTATAAGGTAGATGAAAAAGGATTTTTAGAGGCTATGGAGGTTCAAAGACAAACAGCCAGAAACGCAAGAGGAACCACTAATTATATGGGAGCTGAGGATACCATATATCAAAAGTTAGATCATGATCTTACAACCCAGTTCGTAGGGTATGACTTGCTAGCTGAGACATCTAATATTACCGCCCTAACTACAGAAGATGAGTTGGTTGACGAGCTTATTGCTGGTCAAAAGGGTACAATTATAGTAGGAAAATCTCCATTTTATGCAACAGGTGGCGGACAATTAGCTGATATAGGCCATATTTATGGTGACGGTTCTGAATTTGTAGTAGAAGATACTATTCACCTTCAAGGTGGCAAAGTCGGTCATCTTGGAAGAGTTACTAAAGGTATATTTAAGATAAAGGATGCCGTTAATCTTAAGGTTGATTCTGAACATAGGGCTTCAACAGCTAAGAATCACTCAGCAACCCATTTACTCCATAAGGCTCTTAGAATGGTACTTGGAAACCATGTAGAGCAGGCAGGCTCCTTTGTGTCTAATGATAGACTAAGATTTGACTTTACTCATTTTTCTGCCATGACTCAAGAGGAAATTACTAGGGTTGAGGATATAGTTAATGACCATATTAGTAAGAGTATGCCTGTTAATACTCAACTAATGAGTATAGATGAGGCTAAAAAAGCAGGGGCAATGGCGCTTTTTGGTGAGAAATATGAAGATAATGTAAGGGTTGTTTCTATGGGTGACTTTAGCAAGGAGCTATGTGGAGGAACCCATGTATCTAATACAGCAGCTATTTCAGTGTTTAAGATTATATCTGAAACTGGTATTGCCGCTGGTATAAGAAGAATAGAAGCATTAACAGGTCATAATGTAATTGATTATTATAAGGAACTAGAAAATAGATTACATGATGCATCAAAAGTGGCAAAAACAGAACCGACTCAGCTTACAGTTAGAATTGAGGGTTTATTAGAGGAAATTAAGACACTTAAGTCTGAGAATGAAAAGCTTAAATCAAAACTTGCCAGTTCTTCCTTAGGGGATGTTATGGATCAGGTTCAGGAAGTGGGAGATGTTAAGCTTCTAGCAGCTAATATACCTGACCTAGACATGAATGATCTTAGAAATCTTGGAGATAAATTGAAGGATAAACTAGGTCAAGGAGTAGTTATTTTGGCGTCCTCTACAGCAGCAGACAAGGTAAACCTAGTTGCCATGGTAACCGATGAAGCTATAGATAAGGGTGCCCATGCAGGAAACCTAATAAAAGAACTTGCAGTTTTAGTAGGCGGAGGCGGTGGTGGAAGACCTAACATGGCCCAAGCTGGTGGAAAAAATCCAGCCGGAATAGAAAATGCTATAAAAAAGGCAGAGGAAGTATTAAGTAAGCAATTAGGAATAACAAAATAAAAAGTGCTGTCTGCCTACCAATAATAATGGAAAAAAAGTTGACGAATTAGATTTTTATGTTATAATCTTATTAGTGCTATACAAAATAATACCCAAACAGTTGTAGGCACAATATACAACTGGAGGGAGGTTAGGTGTGAGACTATGTCAAATGTTGTTGTTAAAGAGAACGAAACATTAGATAGTGCTCTCCGCAGATTCAAAAGAAACTGCGCGAAAGCCGGTATCCAACAGGAAATCCGTAAGAGGGAGCATTATGAAAAACCAAGCGTAAGACGTAAGAAAAAGTCTGAGGCAGCCAGAAAACGTAAATATTAAAACTATAAAAGGACTTCCAATGTAATCATTGGGAGTTTTTTATTTTCCTAAATTAGTCTACATAAATTAATAAAATCATATATTATTAACAGTACCTTCGATAAAATCAAACTTAGTCATCATAAAACTCTTTATGATATCTTGGCAGAATGGAGATTAATATATGAGTAAGAATCTTAAATCATCACATAAAAAATTTAAAAAAATGTCTAAGGACACTTTATATAAGGGTATAGACACAAAAAAGAAAAAAGTTGAGCCTAGATTATCATGTCTAGAGGAGATATCAAGCCATCTTAGTCTTCCAGCAGATATAATTGCAGGAGCGCCTATAGTTACAGCAACAGGTAGAAATGAAATTTGTCTTGAAAATTACAAAAGTATTATTGAGTATGATAGTAGCCTTGTAAAGGTACAAACCAAGGCATGTAAAGTCTGTATTGAGGGTAGAGACTTAAATATTCTTTATTTTACAGAGGATGAGATGAAGGTAACTGGATATATAAAAGCAATATATTATCAATGATTAGTTACACATATTTTATTATTAATTAAAAAATGCATGTTATGTATATTAGTCTGTACATATAATGTAATAAAGGAGAGCTTGGGGGTTTATAGATGCTAAACAAACTGAAAAACTGGTTTTTAGGGTATTTGACTGTACATATAAGTGGCACATCGCCCGAACGATTTATTAACCTGTGTGGCAATAGAAGAATTTATATTTGGAACATTGTTAAAGATAAGGAAAAATATAAGTTCAATATTTCAGTTAAAAATTATAAGAAGCTAAAACCAATTTTCAGAAAAACCAGACTCTTACCCAAAATCGATAAAAAACATGGACTGCCCTTTTTTTTATATATAAACAGGAAAAGAAAGGGCTTTTTTATTGGGATTATTATGTGTATGATACTTGTCTATATTATGTCATTATATATTTGGGATATTAGTATTCAAGGAGGGTCAAAATACACTCCAGAGGCATTACTAAAGTTTCTTGCAAAAAATGAAATTAAGGCTGGTATAAAGAAAAAACATATAGATGGTAATAAAATTGAGGAGGGTATAAGGCTGGCCTATAAGGATATAGGCTGGGTTTCAGTAGAAGTTAAGGGAACAAGACTAATAATAAAAATAACTGAAACTAACATGCCAGCACCTATTGAAGAAGCAACCGCCCCAAGTCATATGGTAGCCACAAAGGATGTGGTCATCAAGGAAATCATAACTAGGACTGGAACCCCCATGGTAAAGCCTGGGGATGTTGTAAAAAAAGGTGATATTATGGTTTCTGGTATATTAGAGGTGAAGGATGATTTTGATGGTATATTGGAAAGGAAGCCTGTCATAGCTAGTGCTGATATAGTCGCTTCTTCATATTATGATTATTATGATTCTTTCCCCCTAAACCACACTGTAAGAATATATACAGACCGTAATAAAAATGGTTACTATATCACATTACTAGGTAGAAAATTAATTTTATATAATCCTAGATATTCCTATACTATGTATGATATAATTGTTAACGAAAAGACTATGCATATTACAGATTCATTTTATCTTCCTTTTCAATATGGTAGGGTCAATATCAGAGAATATATTGAGCAGAAGGATAAGTATACAGAGGACCAAGCAAGAGAAATAGCAAAAGACAGGGTAAAAAGATATTTTGATTCATTAAGTGAAAATGGAGTAAATATTTTAAAAAATAATATTAAAATAAATATTAGTAATAATATCTGTATAGCCCAGGGCCGAATCTATGTGGAGGAACCTGCTTGGGAATATAAATTAATAGATGAGAGTGAGTGGAGGATAGAGCAGACGGATGAGTATAACGGAAACGATAATTGATATACCAATAGAACATGAAAAGAATGTGTTTGGTGACTATGATCATTATATAAAAATAATAGAAAGAACCCTTAATGTAACAATTATAGAGAGAAATGGTGAAATTAAGGTTGTTGGAAGTTTGGACGATGTAGCAAAGGCTAAGAGTGTATTCTTGCAACTTTTAGAACTTTCAAAAAGAGGAAATAATATAACAGAGCAACAAGTAAACTATACATTATCCCTATCTTTCGAGGAGAAGGAAAGGGAGATTTTAGAGATAGATAAAGAAATAATATGTCATACTATTAATGGTAAACCTATTAAGCCAAAGACAATTGGACAGAAATCTTATGTAGACCATATTAGGAAGAAAATGATTGTATTTGGAGTGGGTCCAGCTGGAACTGGTAAGACTTATCTTGCCATGGCTATGGCTATAACAGCCTTTAAAAATGATGAAGTAAATAAAATCATACTTACAAGACCTGCTATAGAGGCTGGTGAAAAGCTGGGTTTTCTACCTGGTGATCTTCAAAGTAAGGTTGACCCTTATCTACGCCCCTTATATGATGCCTTGCATCAGATTATGGGGCCAGAGGCATATGCTAGGAATGCAGAAAAGGGTCTTATTGAGGTTGCCCCATTAGCTTATATGAGGGGAAGAACCTTAGACAATGCATTTATTATATTGGATGAAGCCCAAAACACTACACCTGCACAGATGAAAATGTTTTTAACAAGAATAGGTTTTGGTTCAAAGGTTGTAGTTACTGGTGATATGACTCAGAAAGATCTTCCATATGGAGCTAGTTCAGGCTTAGATGTAGCCATTAATGTTTTGAAAAAAATTAATGATATAGGATTTTCCTATTTGACTAGCCAAGATGTTGTCAGGCACCCTTTAGTGCAGAAGATTGTAAAGGCTTATGATTCTTATGAGGAGAGACAGAAACGTAATGAGAAAAAGCAATCTAGTCATAAAGAATTAAGAATAAGAAAAGGTATGAGAGCAGAAAGAGTCAGGAGTAATCGTTATGAAGGCAGATAAGAAATTATCAAACATGATTGATAATACTTCTACAGCTGTAGTAGATAATAAAATCAAAAATCAATCTATCTTACTTATAAATATCTTACCTATTATATCCGTATTAACTAATTTGGCAGTAAATTTGATTAACAATATGGATATACTAGATATGATAAAGATTAGTATATTGATATCTTTGTTGACCAGTGCCATGGTTTTTTATATTAATAATCAAAGGCATATTATTAATGTGAAATATGCAATATATATCATTCCTTTTTTGTATTTGCTTTCTTTATTACTTGTTCAGCTTATTAGTAAACCGGAAATATATAGTTTTTGGATGCTTGGTGGCTTATTAATATCCATGCTAATAGACAATAAGCTAGGCATTATGGTGTATTACAATCTTACATTTATATTAAGTTTGTCACATTGGCTTAAACTAGAGACCACCATTCATTTACTTATTATGGGCGTTTTGTTTACCTTACTATCAGACTCACTTAAGAGAAGGTCTACAGTAGTATATGCGTCCATTATTTTGCTGTCCAGCAATATTACCTTATCATTTATTTTAAATAATTTTATATTTGAATCAAATAGCAATGTTAATTATTTGGCTTCTTTATTTAGTATCTTTGCAGTACTAGTTGTGGCCTTTTTACTATCTAACCTATACAATAGGCTTATTACTAGTGATATAATAAAAACAAAGGCTTCTAGTAATTTAATCACTAATAAAACAGAAGACAAGATGGTAGTCAATAGCTTGGAAATGAATAAAAATAACATTGATACAGTTTCTTATAATGATGAAACTGATAATTATGATAAGGGAGTAAGGACAAGTTATCAGCTTTTACTTTCTGAGGATAATGAACTTCTAGTAAGGATGAAAAAGTATTCAGAGGCTCTCTATAATCATAGTAGATTAATTGGTGATTTATCGGCTCGTGCAGCTAGTCTTATAGGGGCTGATGAGGTCTTATCTAGGGCTGGAGGTTATTATCATGAAATAGGTAAGATTGTAGGTAGAGACTATATAGAGGAGGGGCTTAAATTAGCTGATAAATACGGGTTTCCTGATGAACTTAAAGAAATAATAAAGCAGCATAATATTAAGTATGATAAGCCCACCTTTGTAGAAGCAGCTATTGTTATGATATCTGATAATGTGGTATCTACAATTGATTACATAGATAAAACAGGAGATAAAAAGTTTTCACCTGATAAAATAGTTGACAACCTTTTTCGTATGAGAATGGATAAGGGAACCTTTGACGATTGTGGACTATGTGTGAAGAATTTTAAGCTCTTAAAAGATTTTTATATAAAAGAATTTGGGAAAGCTAATAAGTATTAGAGGAGGCAGCTAATTGAATATTCATATGGAATATGAGGCTAATGTAGATTTGGATTTTGATTATAATAAGCTAATTAATGATGTAATTATAGAATGTATTCGATATGAAGGCTGTCCATATGAGCCTGAAATCAGTGTTTTACTTACAAATGATAAAGAAATACAGGAGATAAACAAGGAATTTAGGGGTATAGATAAGGCAACAGATGTTCTGTCATTTCCCATGATAGACTACGATAAACCAGGTGATTTTTCTGATTTGAAAGAGGAAGCAAGACAATATTTTAATCCAGACACTGGTCATCTCTTGCTGGGAGACATTGTTATATCTGTTGAAAGAGCAATAAAACAAGCAGAGGAATACGGTCACTCAATTACTAGAGAAATAGGTTTTTTAACTGCCCACAGTATGTTTCATCTGATGGGCTATGATCATATATCAGACGAAGAAAGACTTATTATGGAGGACAAGCAAGATGATGTCTTAAGTCAGTTAAATATTCTTAGATAATATTTTGAAAGGCAAATAATATGAAAAAACCAGTATTTATAATTGTTTTAATTATAATTGCCATGGCTACTGCTAGCTGTAAAAAAGATAAACCATATGATAAGGATGATATAATTCAGGAATTAGAAGATAAGCCAATTGTAACCAAGCCGGTAGTACCAGACAATACAAAGGACCCAGATATTGAGATAATTGAAGATAACCATGATGGTGAGATGAGAAGTAATTTAACAGGACTTTGGGTTCCAATTGAAATTGGAAGTAAACGGCCCCTTGCGATACAGTTTTCGAATTTTAAGACAGTGAGAAATCAATGGGGGATTGGTCAAGCTGATATTATTTATGAAGCCTTTGTCGAAGGTGGCATTACAAGGCTCTTAGCTATCGGCCAAAGTTTTACAGGGGATAGGATAGGGTCTATAAGAAGTTCCAGACATTATTTTGTTAGCTTTGCAGATGAATATGATGCAATTTACATTCACTTTGGAAAGACTAAATATGCTGTAAGTAAGCTTAAAGACCTAGCTATTAATAATCTTGATGGTGAATCCGGAATTGGGTCTTCTGTTTTTTACCGTGATAAGTCCATGAAGGCACCTCACAATGCCTTTACAAGCTTAGATAGAATCCTTGAAGGTATTAAACTTAAGGGATATAATGTAGACCATAGTGAAGACTATGAGCCCCATTTTAGGTTTTATGAAGAGGATACAGTACTTTTAGATGGGACAGACTGTAATAAGCTATCTATTAAATATAATGATAATAAGCCATATTTTATATATGACACAGAAGACAAGCTTTATTTACGCCACCAATTTGGTGAGATTCATAAGGACTCTAATACTGGCCAGCAGTTGGCATTTAAAAACATAATTGTTCAATTTGTAAAGGAATGGGATATTGATAAGAATGGATACCAGACCATGGATATAGAAAATGCTGAAGGAACTGGCTATTATATTAGCAATGGTAAGATGCAAGAGATTACTTGGAAGAAAAACGAGAAAAACAAATGGATGAGATATTTTAATTCCCAAGGGGAAGAATTGACCTTAAACTCAGGAAAAACATATATTTCGGTTTATCCAAATAATCGTATAAAAGATGTAGTTATAGAATAAGGATAGGATCCTAATGGATAAATCCAAGGGATAAATCCTTAAGAAATACAGGCGATTATTGTATGATTGCCAAGATAAAAGGAGAGAAACATGGCTAATGAAGGAAGAGATAATCAGTTTTTGATACAAGGAAGTATACTGGCCGCTGCATCATTAATTGTGAGAATGATAGGTCTTATATATCGGATACCAATGACGAGGATTATTGGTGATGAGGGTATGGGATTATATACAATTGCTTATGAAATATATGGCCTAGCATTAATACTTTCATCCTATAGCTTGCCAATTGCAGTCTCTAAACTAATATCAGCAAAAAATATAAAGAGGGAGTATAAAAACTCTTATCGTATATTTATCTGCGCTATGGGATTTGCTTTAGTTGTTGGTCTTGTCTCAACTCTTGTTTTGTTTTTTGGTGCAAATTTCTTTGCAACCGTAGTGAATAACGATCCTAAGGCAATATTGCCTATAAGGGTTCTAGCTCCTACCTTATTTGTATTTTCAATAATGGGAGTTCTTAGGGGATTTTATCAGGGGAAGAACACCATGATTCCCACAGCAGTATCTCAAATCATAGAACAGATAGTAAATGCTTTTGTTAGTATTTTAGGTGCGTATTTTTTTATGAAAAGCTTTAGTGCTTCTACTAATATAGCAGCATATGGTGCGGCAGGAGCAACTCTGGGAACTTTAATAGGTGCTATAGCAGGACTATTATTCTTAGTATTTGTATATATTCTTTATCGTCCAGTTTTAAATAGGCAGATTAAGAAAGATAGAAGTACATACTTAGATTCTTATAAAGATATATATAAAATGATAATTATTACAATATCTCCAATTATTCTTAGTCAAACTGTATATCATATAAGTGGAGTTATTGATAATGCTTTATTTGGAAATATTATGGCTAGTAAAGAAGTGGCATATTTTGATAATACAGTATTTAATAATACTAACCCTGCTAGCTTATATTCTTTAGAAAACATTAGGGTATTGCTTGGAATTTATAATAACAAATATCGTACTCTGACAAATATACCAGTTGCTATAGCCTCTGCTATAGGTGCAGCGATAATTACTAGTATTGCTGCAGCAAAAGCAAAAGGAATGGATGCAGTTATACGTAATAGAACTCATATAGCTATCAAATTCAACATGATAATTGCCATTCCTGCAGCAGTTGGAATGGGTGTTTTAGCTTATCCTATACTTAATATGCTTTTTCCTGGAGCAAATCAGTTAGATGCCAATTATCTTAAACTTGGTTCAATAGCTATAGTATTTTTCTCATACTCCACAGTGACCACTTCAATACTTCAGGGAGTCAATAAGCTTCGTATTCCTGTAATTAATGCTGCTATATCCTTAGGCTTTCACGTATTATTGGTTTTCTTCTTATTGAAATTCACATCCTTAAGTGGTTATGTATTAGTAATTGGTAATGTAACCTTTGCTCTGCTAGTATGTATACTTAATTGGGTGGCCCTTGAGAGATATATAGAATACAGGCAGGAGACTATTAAAACCTTTGTAATTCCCACTGTTAGTGCTGGCATCATGGGTGTTTTTGTATACTTCATCTATAAAGGATTCCATATTTTGACTGGAAGTAACACCTTAGCCACACTTATTTCTTTGTTTCTAGCTATAATTATTTACTTTACACTGGTTATTTTTTTGAAGGGTATTGAGGAAGAGGAACTTAGGAGTCTACCAAAGGGTGACCTTATCATAGGTGTTTTACAAAGGGTTAATATTTTAAAGAATTAATATGTTTATCTTCTGTAGGTGGTTTTTTATAAAGAATGGAACTAATTGTAACAATAATAAGGCTTAAAATGTATAAACATATAAATATTGGAGAAAATATATGCCAAAGGAGTGGTTTCAATGAAGCTCAAAAAGGCATATATTTTTTTACTAAGTTTTTTTGGATTATCAGTTTTATTTACTGGATCCTATTATTTAAGTTATCAGCGTGCTTTGAGAGAATTTAATAAAAAAGCAACCCAGCGGTCAGATGAATTTGCTGCTCTTCATGATAACCCTGAAGTAAGGTCAGGTATAAATGAATATGATAGTGAAATTATTGAAGAAGTTGAAAATAATGAAGATGAGGAAAGTTTATCTGTAGCTGTCCAGCCTGAACCCATAATACAGCCATCTACAAAATATATATTAGAGATATATGATCGTCATGAGGGCACGCTTAATCAAATGGAGCAAAACCCACCTGGTGATATAGTCGGACTTAGCAGAGATGAGGTTGAAAAATACCTAGATGAATATATGAGGGATCTTCCTCTTTCTGAGTATAATAAGGGGTTGTTATCATATGAACTTTTATCTTTTTCGGATAAACAGGTTAAATTTAGAAAGAGCTATGATGCTGAAATGGTACCATATAGATTTTATGTAGTTGTAAAAAACGGGTATGTTGTGGTTTATAATAGTGATTTAAAATCGGTTTTTGACTACACCCATATCGAGGCAAAAAACCTGCCTGAGGAGGATAGGATAGCTCTTAGTCAAGGTATATATATAGATAATATTGATGATTTGTATTCGTTATTAGAAAGTTATACCAGCTAAAAACCCAGGTAATTAATGTACTAATAAGATGATTATTGCAACATAAGGATTGTGGCTTGCTACAGTCCTTTTGTATGTAATTGAAAAGTTCCTCCTATTACATAAATAAATGTCTGTCAAACTCTCTCTTATATTCCCATTATTTATTGTTTCTTTAAATTTTATAAAACATTATTAAATAAAGTAATAAATACTTGAATTAATAGTCGCCTTAAAATATAATGAAAACAATGTATTGACTTGGAGGCTTTTAAGTTGATTTATGATGTAATAGTTGTTGGTGCAGGTGCATCAGGTATGATTTCTGCAATTGTAGCTGCAGAAAAAGCCAGCTCTGTACTTATAATTGAACAGAAGGAAAAGGCAGGCAAAAAAATACTAGCAACTGGTAATGGAAAATGCAACTATACCAACATGGACCAGACCCTTGATTGCTATCGCTCTGATGACAGTACATTTGTAAAGAAGGTACTGTCTAATTTTGATAACCATAAGACCTTGGAGTTTTTTAATAGACTTGGTATTTACCCTAAGAATCGGGATGGATATATTTATCCAAATTCTCAACAAGCTGCTAGCATTGTTTCAGTACTATTAATGGAATGTGAAAGATTAAAAATAAATATTATATATAATGAAAAGGTAACAAGTATTACTAAGCCTGATTATACTATAACCACACTTAATCCTGATATGGTTAGGTCTATATATCAAGCAAAGAAGGTAATTCTTGCAACAGGAGGCTGTGCTTCTCCAAAGTTAGGCTCTGATGGCAGTGGATATGATCTGGCCAAATCCTTTGGACATAGGATTATAAAGCCTTTGCCAGCCTTGGTTTCACTAAAGTCGCCAAATAAATTCTGTAAAACTGTATCTGGTGTTCGATTACAAGCACAAGTTAAGGCTTTTGTAGATTCAAAGATATTAGCAAATGAAAAGGGAGAAATTATATTTACTGATTACGGTATATCTGGAATTCCTATAATGCAGTTAAGCCGATTTGTCTCTAGGGCATTGGATGATAATAGGAAAGCTTACCTAACGCTAGATTTCTTTTACCAAGGAAGCCATGATGAGTTATATTCTTTACTACTAAGTCGTTGTAATAATAATCCAGACAAAACACTTGAGCAGATGATGATAGGATTATTTAATCATAAGCTAAACCGTGTTCTAATAAAAGAAACGGGCCTTGATATTACTAGACCTTGTAGTAAGGTGAAAAAATCTGATATAGATAATTTGTCTAAAAAAATAAAGAACTTTATAATTAGAATTAATTCTACAAACAGCTTTGATTTTGCTCAAGTAACCACTGGAGGAATTCCGGTAACTGAAATTGACCCCATGACTATGGAGTCTAAGAAGAAAAGAGGACTATACCTTACAGGTGAATTAATTGATGTTGATGGGACCTGTGGAGGATATAATCTTCAATGGGCTTGGAGTACAGGTTATATAGCAGGAAGTAACTGTAATAAATAAAAATGGAGGATAGATAAAAGTGCAAAACAGGCAACATTTGATAAATAAAAAAAGGATAGTTGTAAAAATCGGGTCTGCTTCATTGACCCATGCGGAAACAGGCCATCTTAATCTGGATAAGATGGAGAGACTGGTAAGGATATTAACAAACTTAAGAAATCAAGGTAAAGATGTAATCTTGGTTTCTTCTGGAGCAATTGCAGTTGGAAGAAATGCATTAGGATTTTTAGATAAGCCAAGCCAGCGTTCCATTAAGCAGGCCTGTGCAGCTGTCGGTCAGGCAAGATTAATAATGGTTTATCAAAAATTATTTGCTGAATATAATCAGATTACTGCCCAGATACTTATGACTAAGGATACTATGCTCAACGATATAAGTAGAAACAATGCACAAAACACCTTTAATGAATTATTTAGGATGGGGGTAATACCCATAGTAAATGAGAATGATACAGTGTCAACTGATGAGCTAGATACTGGAGACTTTGGTGATAATGATACACTTTCAGCAATTGTTACTGCCTTAGTAGCTGGGGATTTGCTAATATTATTGTCAGACATAGATGGGTTTTATACTGATGACCCCCATAAGAATAAGAATGCGAAGATGATATCTCTAGTAGAAGAAATTAATGATGAGGTATTAGATATGGCCAAATCCTCAACAGGATGTAACCTTGGTACAGGTGGTATGGCTACTAAACTATCAGCAGCTAAGATTGCCAATGCCTCAGGTGCTGATATGGTTATAACCAATGGAGAAAACGTTCGAAATATTAATCATGTAATTGCTGGTAAGGATATTGGAACCCTATTTATGGCCCATAAAGCAAAGGATTTTAATATTATGGATTACATAAGAACAAAGCAATATTCATAAGAGGGAGATTTATTAACATGAATGTAAATATTGACAGAATAAATGAGTTATATCATAAGTCACAATCTATAGGATTAAGCCCAGAAGAAAAAGAGGAACAGAGTCTGCTTCGTAGGGAATATATAAAGGCTATAAGAAAAAACATGAGAGGAACCTTAGATAATGTATCCTTTGTAAACCCTGATGGTTCCATTTCAAAGGCAGGAGATAAAAAATCCAAGTAGAGTAAGTATAGTATTGGAAAGATACTATGTAAAGGGATTGGTTGAATTGACAAAGACTGAGATACGAAGCTACATTAAAAGAATAAGAAATCAAATACCTATTAGCTTAAGACAAGAGTACAATCATAAGATTTATCAATGTTTGTTTTCCTCATCTGAATTTAATAAGTGTAGTTGTTTGTTTACCTATATTTCATTTGGAAGTGAAATTGATACTATACCTATTATCGATAGGGCCTTTAGGATGAATAAAAGGGTATATGTCCCAAGGGTAGAGAATAAGGATATGAATTTTTATGAGATACACAGCTTAGATGGGCTTGTCAGGAGTAAATTCGGAATATTAGAACCAGATGGTAATATGGCTAATCAATTTGTTATGAATTCTTCTAAGGAAAATATGCTTATGATTCTTCCTGGTCTTGCCTTTGACAGGTCAGGAAATAGGATTGGCTATGGGGCAGGATATTATGATGGCTATCTTGGCAGTCATCCTCATATGGAATGGACTAAGCTTGCTCTAGCCTACGAATTTCAGATTGTTGAGCCTTTCAAGCCTAACATGTATGATATTCCGACAGATTTTATCATAACGCCTAATGAGTTTATTATATGTTGATAAATGTTGACTAGGTAATTGCGAAACGTTACTTACTTTATTATCTAGTGCAAGTTTAACAAACCACGGCAGGCACGCTTTCGCTACCTTCGCCTCGTAACGGTACATAAGCTGCCAAAGTACGGCAGCTAAGTACCG